>DASWUO010000001.1:0-3344 GCA_036401615.1 Bacilli bacterium
ACCCCCGGTTTGGGCGCATTAGGATGAATCGAGAATTCCCTCCTTAATCAAGAAAAGGACACCAAATATCGATCCGGGAAGCCTTAAGATCATCGTTGGCTGGGAAGATTGATTTCTATCAAATAGATGAAAGGATGAATAGAGCGAAATGGAAAACCAATTACCTGAGAGTATTCATTTGGGTAGCCCTTTTATTCAACGTCGGCTGTCATTTACAGCAGGGGGAATGACAACAGACGTTTACGAGACATTACCCGGACACCACAATCTGTTGGCAGAACCTACACATCTTGAAGGGATTGTAACCATAAATAACCATGAATGGACAATAGGCGCCTCTGATGGCTTTATATATAGCAGCCATATGATTCATTATGATTCGGAAGGCGGAAAACGTGCAGAGTTAAAGTTTGCCGCTCCTGCCAAGCTTAATGCAGATGGATTGACGATTACCCTGATTTACGAATTATCAGGAAGAGCGCCGGTGTTGATAAAGTCTGCTCTTATCACTAATGATAGCCGCACCGCTGTGAAAGTAGATAATATTCGTGTTGAGCAAATCCTCTCCAGTAATTTGCCTGCGGCCAGCCTTGTGTTCGAGAATGACTTCGTGCGCGGTGCGATGTGCCTTCCAGGGGAACAGAACGCCCCATTCTCCTCTATTGAAAATCAGATAAGCAATTCCAGGAGCATGGCAGCTGCTGCGAAAGAAGAGGCGGTCTTTCAATACCCTGGACCGTTGGAACATTGGTTGGCGGCAGGGGAAAGGTTCCAGTCGTTCCGTGTTTACGAATTTGCCATAACCAATGAGAACGAGGAATCGCGAAGCCTTCAATTCAAGCGAGCCACCCGCGAATTGTTTCCCTGGACGAGGCAGCGGTTTCTCTCGTGTATGCTGGCTCCGGCCAAACGGGTAGAGGAATACCATATCTGGATGGAAAGTGCTGCTGAAGCCGGCTATGAGGGGGTTATCCTGAATCATGGCTGGTTCGACGGTGTCATTTTTTCGCCGGTATTTACCAATTATGCGGATTATCAACCCAATCCGGAATTGTTTCCGGAAGGGTGGGCGGATGTTAACAAGCTGACAGCCTATGCCCATTCGCTCGGATTGCGTATATTGTTCTACACGACATACATTACCATGTGGGATGACATGGAGAGCAAGGCCGCAGCCAACAACCAGTGGGAGCTGATTTGGGCGCCTGAAGACAATAGTATGCGATGGGGAAGATCACTTTGTCCCGGTTCCGATTGGGGCCCTTATGTCAATGCTAAACTGGACGAGGCCGTGAAGCTGGGGGGATTTGACGGGGTTTTGCTGGACAGCCCTTATCTGGGCGATGCCTGTATAAATACCTACCATGGGCATCTGCCGGGTTCTTCGAGCCAAGCCATTGGTTGGAAACGGCAAATTGAATTTTACGGGAGGATGCAGGCGGCCGGTTATTATG
The DNA here is from genome assembly GCA_036401615.1 of Bacilli bacterium. Taxonomy (GTDB): domain Bacteria; phylum Bacillota; class Bacilli; order Paenibacillales; family DASWUO01; genus DASWUO01. The sequence goes on from DASWUO010000001.1 coordinate 1,455, forward strand.
TATGCGCTGCTCAGGGGTTTGCTGCATTTGCCCACGGGGCCAACAGGTTCGCCACCAGCGGGTATGATGAAGGGGAATTTGGTACGCTTGGCGTATGGGCGCAAATCATGGCAACGCGTAAGGGTGCCTATGAGTTTACAAAGGTTTACCGCCAAGAGCAGGGCGAATATTATGTTCCGATCGTGCCATGGTTAGGAGGAGAGGGTATGGAACCGCTGGAGGAACATGCCGAGGAGTATAATGCCTATCTGGCTAACTGCTTTGGATACGGGTTTGAAGGGACCACCTACCAGCGTCTTTCTTACTATGGACCGAAAACGGAACAAATTGTTAAACGATGGATCGGATTTTGGAAGACGAATGCCGCCTATTTCAAACAAGGCGATTTAATCCATATATCCAAACCGGATGGAAAGAATTTGGATGCCGTCCTGCATTTGCTTCAATCAGAAGATGAAACGAAAGCGCTGCTCGTAGTTTACAACCCGCTGGAGCAGGAACAGACAGGGGTACTAAAGTTTCCTTTCTTTGAAATCGGATTGGCAGCAAATCAGCAATGGGCGATAACTGACGAGGCAGATAGGTCTTTGTCCATCATGCGGGATGATCACCTAAGTGTCACCGTCCCTCGGCGTAATGCAATATGGCTGTATTTAACACTGCAGAGTAGGTGAATGTGCAGCCGAAACAAGCAAAATAAGGTTAAGGGAGGTGATTTCCAATGGGAAATTCAGACACTCAGATAAAATTCCGCAAACACGTCATGAGGATGAGAAAGCCTGCCGCTAAGTGGCAAGATGCGATGCCAAGCGGCAACGGAACTTTAGGTGCCATGGTTTATGGCAGTATACAAGAAGAAACGATTATGTTAAATCATGAAGCGTTCTGGTATGGCAGTATAACTAAAGAGATACCGGATCTTTCTCCCTTTCTGCCCGAGGTCAGAAAACTGCTTTCTGAGGGGAAGTATCTTGAAGCAAATCACCTGTTTCCCGATAAATTGCAAGAAGCAGATTATTCTGCTGCAAACGGCACTTTTATGCCTGGGTTTGACCTGAAAATTTATACCGATTGCAAGGCGGCATTTAAGGAATATGAACGGGTTCTCGATTTCGAAACGGGTCAAATCACTGTAACTTGGAAGGATGGCGGCACCAGCTACCAGCGGTTATTGTTTGTTTCACGCCCTGATCAAGCGGTCATTCTTACCTTGAAGGCCAATAAGTTGGCATCCATAACCGCTTCTTTCTGCTTGGAGAAACATGATCTTCAAGATGCGCTGCATCAGAATGGCAGTCCCATGGAGTTTCCCCTTCATTCGGAATCCAGGGCAGATCTGGAATTTCTAACGGCAGTTAATACGTTGACCCATGAAGAAGGCAAACAATTCGGGGCGGTTGCCCGTGTAATACCGCGGGGAGGCACCTGCCGTATTATCAAGGGTATGCTTCACATTCAGGATGCGAATGAAATAACTATATTGATAAAGCTGTTTGCCGAGGGGGAAGGCAAGGAAGAGATCTCCCGCCTCAGCAAGGAACTAAGGCACATGAATACGAATTATGATGAACTACTAGAGAGGCATGCGCTGAAACATCGTGAGTTGTTTCTAAGAGCGGAGCTGGAGCTTGGAGAAGTTCAAGGAAGAGAGGCGGTTAACGAACAACTTCTGCTGGATGCCTACAGTGGAGAAGTACCTGCGGCTCTTATGGAACGAATGTTTGATTACGGCCGTTACTTATTGATGTCCAGTTCGCTACCCGGGGGGCTTCCTGCAAATCTTCAAGGGGTCTGGAATGGGGATTATGCACCTCCATGGTCCAGTGCTTTTTTCCTCAACGAAAATATTCAAATGAATTATTGGCAGGCGTTACAGGGGAATATGCCGGA
>DASWUO010000002.1:0-2956 GCA_036401615.1 Bacilli bacterium
TAACCCAGGATGCAAGCACCCTGGATTCGTTCGACTTGCATGTATTAGGCACGCCGCCAGCGTTCGTCCTGAGCCAGGATCAAACTCTCCATTTTAGGTGGTTCATTTGACCTTAACCTCGATAACGTCATTGCTGACCCAAGTCAAGCCGAAGCTTCACTTGTTTGCTGTCCACTTTCGTGGATAGCTTTATCTTAACGATAAATTGTGGCCACTTTCGTGACCCTTATTCGCTCGTTGTTCAGTTTTCAAAGAACAAAATCCTTTGTCGCCCGCTGTCTTCTTAACCAAATTCCTTTTTAGCGGCAACTTTTATATATTAGCACATACCGTACCCAAAAAGCAAGATCCTATTCGGGACTAATATTTTTCCATCTAAGGAAACATCATTAAAACACTTTCTTACAGCTCCCCATGATCCCGCATCAACGGAAATAACAGCACATCCCGAATCGAAGGCGAATCGGTGAGCAGCATCACCAGCCGGTCAATCCCAATCCCCAAACCGCCGGTTGGCGGCATGCCATATTCCAAAGCGCGAAGAAAATCTTCATCCATCTGATGCGCCTCATCGTTGCCGCTCTCGCGTTCCAACAACTGCGCTTCAAACCGCTCCCTCTGGTCAATCGGGTCATTCAACTCGGTAAAAGCATTCGCATGCTCCCGGGCGACAATAAACAACTCAAACCGGTCGGTAAACCGCGGATCCAATGCATTCTTCTTAGCCAGCGGCGATATCGCCACAGGATGCCCATAAATAAAGGTCGGCTGAATCAACGTTTCTTCCACATAAACCTCGAAAAACTCATTCACAATATGCCCGAAGGTCATCCCCGCCTTCACAGGAACCTTATGCTCGCCCGCCAATCTGTGAGCTTCCCCATCTGACATCTGCACGCTGAAATCCACACCCGTCACCTCACGGATCGCCTGCACCATCGAGACCCTTCTCCACGCAGGAGTAAGATCAATAGCCACACCGCCGTACATGATCTCGGTTGTTCCCAAAACTTTCATCGCAATATGTGCAACTAATTGTTCGGTTAAGCGCATAATATCTTCATAGTCCGCATAGGCCTCATACAGCTCAATCATTGTAAACTCGGGATTATGGCGCGTTGACACCCCTTCGTTGCGGTAAACACGGCCAATTTCGTAAACTTTCTCCATCCCGCCGACAATCAGCCGCTTCAAATGCAGCTCTATCGCGATTCTCATGTGAAGTTCCATGTCTAAAGCATTATGGTGTGTGTCAAAAGGACGCGCCGCCGCTCCCCCGGCAATCGTATGCAGTGTTGGGGTTTCCACTTCAAGGTAGCCGGCAGCATCAAGATAGTTGCGCATAGCCTGGATAATTTTCGAACGCAGAATAAACGTTTGCTGGACCTCAGGATTCACAATAAGATCCACATACCTTTGACGGTACCGCACTTCGATATCCTTTAACCCATGAAACTTCTCCGGCAGCGGAATCAACGATTTGGAGAGAACCTCCAACGCACTCACTTTAATCGAGGTTTCCCCGGTTTTGGTCTTGAACACCTGGCCTTTCACGCCAATGATGTCGCCTAAGTCAAGGATCTCGAAAGCTTGGTACAATAGTTCCCCAACAGCATCTTGACGGACATAAACCTGAATTTTTCCGGAGATATCTTTGATATGGGCAAAGGAGGCTTTTCCCATCGCCCTCTTCTGCATAATGCGTCCGGCCACGGTAACTTCTACATTCAATGAATCCAACTCATCCTTGTCTTTACTATCGTAAATTTCAAGAATGTCTTGGGCTGTATGGGACCTTATAAACTTTTGCCCAAAAGGATCAATCCCTAAGGCGCGAAGCTCGTCCAGCTTGTTTCTTCTAATAAGTAACAGTTCATTGATCTCTGGTTCGTGATTCGATTCCTGATTCATTCCGGTTCATCTCCTGCAAAGTTCAGTGTATTGTACCAAAGAAAAAGCTTCCCTTTAAGGAAGCTTTCCAAAGCGGCTGTGAGATTTCCCCCAGTAACCGAGCATATCCTTCTTAAGTTATAGCTTACTTGGAAATATCCATAATTTTGTATTGAATAATACCGGCTGGTACATTGACATCCACGGTGGAGCCCTTCTTCTTGCCTAAAATAGCTCTGCCTACAGGACTCTCGTTGGATATCTTATTATTGGAAGGATCGGATTCCGCAGTGCCTACAATGGTGTACTCGATGATTTCCTTGAACTCTACATCCTGCAAAGTCACAATAGACCCGATACTAACCACATTGGTGTCCACTTCGTCTGAATTGATAATCCGCGCATTACGCAGCATCTTCTCTAAAGTTATGACACGACCCTCAATAAACGCTTGATCGTTCTTGGCATCGTCATATTCTGAATTCTCACTGATGTCTCCATAGCCGATAGCTACTTTAATTCTCTCCGCTACTTCGCGGCGCTTCACCGACTTCAAGGTTTCCAGCTCTTCCTCCAGCTTCTTTAAGCCTTCGGGGGTGAGGATCACTTCTTTTCCTGTTGACATCATTCAAAACTCCCGTCATATAAAGATTCAATCAGGTCTGGCATGAACCAGCTATTTTCTATTGCATGATTATATTGCATGACTGCGGAAATGTCAATTGACCCCCAACACCCGCCCTGTCCCACACCATCGCTATTGTTCATTATAACTCAGTACAGCACGGCACTTTCTTGCTCCCTATCCACAACGTCGGTTTCCTCTATATGATCCACATAATTATATAAGATCCGCACCATCTGCTCACGCGAGCTTTCCTCCATGATCAGATCCCGCACCTTGGCCGCGCCAGGCATGCTCTTGAGATACCAAGCCAGATGCTTGCGCATTTCTTTCACCGCGATGTTCTCGCCTTTCAAATCAATTAACCGGTCCATGTGCAGAATGGCAATTCTAATCTTCTCATGATAAGTTGGATTAGGCGGCAGTTCTCCGTTGGTCAGA
>DASWUO010000003.1:0-2755 GCA_036401615.1 Bacilli bacterium
AACAGGTCTTGCTTCCGGCCAAGTTCCAGATGTAAGTACAGCGCTTCCTAACCATGTTGTTGAGATGATCGATGTGGATGCGATTATTCCTTTGAATGATCTTATCGATAAGATGGGGCGCGACCGTTTCTATGAAGCGCCTCTCGCTGAAATGACAGTGGGTGGCAACAACTATGCCATTCCTCTTTATTCACATGCTCAGGTGATGTGGTACAGAAAAGACTTACTGGCGAAGGCAAATCTCCCTGTTCCCCAAACCTGGGATGAGCTTTTCGAAACAGCGAAGAAGCTGAACAACCCGCCGGATGTATATGGGCTTCCAGTTCCAATGGGTTCAGGTGACCTCATGGGCGCACGTTTCCTGAATTTCTATGTTAGATCTGCGGGGGAAACGCTGCTTACCAAGGACGGTAAAGCCAATCTAACCAGCAAAGCAGCCATCGATGGAATCAATTATTGGATGAAAATGTATAAAGCAGTTTCACCGGAAAGCTCAATTAACTTCAAGGTTCTTGATCAGGCTACTATGTACTATCAAGGCAAAGCAGCTTTCGACTTCAACAGCGGTTTCCATATTGGCGGTGTAACGACGAATTCACCAGCCCTTCTGGATCAAATCGACGCAGCTCCTATGCCTAAGATGAATGCAAATGACCCGGTTCCAGCGGTAGAGACATCCAACATCCCGCTTGTCGTCTGGAAGAACTCTAAGCATCCTGAAGTAGCCAAAGCATTTATTGAGTCCTTGTACGAGAAGGATACCTATATAAAGTTCCTGCACTCCGTACCTGCAGGTATGCTGCCTGCGTTAAAGGAAATTTCCACTGATCCAGCGTTTCTGGCGGATCCAACGATAAAGAAGTTCTCTAATGCAGTCAAGGTAATCAGTGATGCTGTTGGAGTAGGAACGGCTATTGGCATGGAGAACGGCCCGGCTAAACAAGCTGGTCTACTGACCTCGCAGGGTGTAATTGAAGCGATGTTCCAAGACATCGTTCTGAAGAAGACACCAGTTGAAGAGGCAGCCAAAGCTGCTGAGGATAAGCTGAATGATTTATTTAAGACATTAGAATAAAAATTAACAAAAAACGATGATGCTGTCGGTCCGAGAGAGAGAGAGCAAACTGATGCTCTCTCTGCTATGTAAAGGAGTGGTAAGGTGAATCTATACAGACGGTATTCAAAATTGAACGCAGCAGGGATGTATTTCATTTTACCGGCTGTTCTAGTCGTAGTACTCCTGCTCATCTATCCGATCGTATCAAGTATTTATTTCAGCTTTACAACCAAGCATTTAATTAGGCCAACCTACCGATTTGCCGGTTTGGAAAATTATATTTCGATCTTGACTAACCCCGACTATTATGTAGCTTTTGTCAATTCCATTAAGTGGACGATCATCTCTATAACGGGTCAACTTCTGGTCGGATTCACGGCTGCGCTTGCTTTGAACAGGATTCCGAAACTAAAAGGGTTGTACCGTACCTTATTGATTATTCCGTGGGCTTTCCCGGTAATCGTCATTGCTTTCTCATGGAAATGGATATTAAACGGTGTTTCCGGATTTGTACCTCATTTTTTGCTGAAAATAGGAGCAACCAACGAACTTGTGCAGTTCTTTGCTAATCCAGATCTTGTGTTCTTTACGGTGGTTGCCGTGAATATTTGGTTCGGCGCACCTTTATTTATGGTGAATGTCTTATCTGCAATGCAGACAATTCCAGCGGATCAATACGAAGCAGCACAAATCGATGGGGCTAGTCCATTTCAATCGTTCTGGTATATTACGCTCAGACATGTAAGAATGGTCATTGGTTTATTGTTGGTGTTGAGAACGATATGGGTATTCAATAACTTCGAGATCATCTATTTACTGACTGGCGGCGGTCCATCCGACCTTACGACGACACTTCCGATCTTTGCCTATCAGACTGGTTGGGGCTTGAAACAGCTTGGTGTTGCCTCAGCAATTACCGTACTTCTGCTCATATTCTTACTGGCTGTATGCTTCTTATACTTTAAGCTGCTCGATAAGTGGGAAAAGGAGGATGACGCGTGATGAACATGAAACGAAGGTGGTTCGGCACAACCGTGTCTTATATCTACCTAACGATGCTCGCCGCAGTCGCAACTTTTCCGCTGTTGTGGATTATATCGTCCTCCTTTAAAGGTCCGGGAGAACTGAATGGTAATCCCTTAAGCTTTTTCCCGAAGAATCCGACTTTTCTTTATTATGACAGAGTGCTTAATGTGTTGAATTTTGATGTGAATATCGTCAACAGTCTCATGGTTGCACTTTCTGCAACTTTCATTTCAATTACAATTGCCGCACTTGCAGCCTATGGGATTGTCAGATTCTTTCCTAGAGTGGGTAAGGTGATGACAAGGGTGCTTATTACAACCTATATGTTCCCGCCTATCTTATTGGCCATTCCTTATTCCATTCTAATTACAAAAGTTCAACTCTCCAATTCGTTAGTGGGGTTGGTTATTACGTATCTCTCCTTCTCTATCCCATATGCGGTATGGCTGATGATCGGTTTTTTCAGGACAGTGCCATTAGAGATTGAAGAAGCTGCGAGGGTGGATGGCGCTAATAAGCTGATGGTATTCTACCGAATATCTCTTCCCATAGTTGCCCCCGGAGTTGTTGCAACTGCAATTTATACGTTCATTAATGCATGGAACGAATTCCTGTTCTCGCTAATCCTGATTAACAGCACGGGCAAAATGCCGGTTTCCGTTGCGCTTTATT
>DASWUO010000004.1:0-2629 GCA_036401615.1 Bacilli bacterium
AATAATACAAAAAGTGTGGTAGTTACGGCAGCAAGATGAAATCCCGCACCCACAGCAAGCCCTATGGCAGCGGCTACCCATAGTGATGCGGCTGTTGTTAGTCCCGTAACAGAGAAACCATTCCGCAGAATCACTCCGGCACCAAGAAACCCTATCCCGCTTATAACTTGGGCTGCCAGACGGGAAGGATCAATCCTGACATTTTCTTCATCTACAAAATCTGAAAATCCGTATATGGAGAGAAGCATAACCAAAGCTGAGCCGATACAAACTAAGATGTGTGTCCGAAAACCGGCAGCGTGGTTATTGCGTTCCCGTTCGAAGCCGATGATGCCCCCGAGGAACAAGGCAATGGATAGACGAATGATCAGGTCCACAGGATCGATAAACCAAGGATCAGTCAGTAGAATCCCCTCCTTAATTGTGAATTTAAATAGTAAGCGCTAAGAATTCAGCTTCTCCAATAAGAGTTTGTTGACCAGGGCCGGGTTGGCTTTGCCCTTGGTTTCTTTCATGACTTGGCCAACAAGGAAACCAACTGCGCGTTCTTTGCCTTCCTTGAAATCGGTAACGGATTGCGGATTACTATCCACAATTTGGTCAACGATGGCCTTGATCGCCGACTCATCACTAATCTGGACCAATCCTTGCTCCTCTACAATCTTGAGGGGCTCCTTGCCTGACTCTAACATTTCTTTAAATACAGTTTTGGCGATTTTGGAACTGATGGTGCCTTTCTCGAGAAGGCCGATCATTTCCCCTAGACTTTTGCCGGTTATTTGGGCTTGCTTCATTTCTATTCCATTGGCGTTTAAGTATCCAAGCAGATCACCCATAATCCAATTGGAAACCGCTTTGGCGTCTTTGGTATACCGTAAGCTTTCTTCAAAAAAATCAGCCACTTGAAAGGAAGAAGTGATCACTTCGGCATCATGGCTTGGCAGTCCATATTGCCCAGTGTATCTGGCTTTACGTTCATCCGGAAGCTCGGGTATCGATGCTTTTACTTTGGCCTTCCACTCATCATCTATAAATAACCGAACCAGGTCCGGATCTGGAAAGTAACGATAATCATGAGCTTCTTCTTTACTTCGCATGGTGATGGTTCTTCCTTGGGCTTCGTCCCAACGCCTGGTTTCCTGCACCACGTTGCGGCCGCTGTCCAACACCTCAGCCTGACGGATTTCTTCATATTCCAGACCTCTCTGGACCCCGCGGAACGAGTTCATGTTCTTCAACTCGGCCCTGGTTCCGAACTCTGCTTGATCAAAAGGACGGATGCTGACATTCGCATCGCAGCGCAAGGAACCTTCCTCCATCTTTACATCGGAGACATCACAATATTGCATAATGGCTTTTAATTTTTCTAAATAAGCCCGTGCTTCTTCAGGAGAGCGAAGATCCGGCTCCGAGACGATTTCAATCAGGGGTGTACCTACACGGTTAAAATCTACCAAGGAGGCAAACCCGCCATCTATGTGGGTAAGCTTGCCTGCATCTTCTTCCAAGTGAAGCCGGGTAACCCCAATACGTTTCTTCATTCCGTTTACTTCAATCTCTACCCAACCATGCTCACCAATAGGTTTATCGTATTGGGAAATCTGATAAGCTTTTGGAGAATCGGGATAGAAATAATTTTTGCGGTCAAACTTGCTTTCTGAAGCAATTTGGCAATTCAGCGCAAGCGCAGCCTTCATAGCATACTCTACAGCCTGTCTGTTCAACACCGGGAGAACTCCTGGGTGGCCCAAACAAACAGGACAGGTGTGGGTATTGGGCGGCGCCCCAAAAGAGGTGGAACATCCGCAAAATATTTTACTTTGGGTATGCAGTTCCACATGCACTTCTAAACCGATGACGGTTTCATATTTGGTTGCAGCAGTCGGCATTCTCTATTCCCTCCTATTTATATGTTTTACGGTCGCAATTGATGAAATGTTGTATTCTGTTCGAAAGCATGGGCAACACGAAAAACGGTAGATTCATCAAAGGGCTTTCCGATGATTTGCAGTCCCACCGGCAGTCCGTTACTTAACCCGCAAGGTACACTGATAGCCGGAACACCAGCCAAATTTACCGGTATCGTTAAAATATCGTTTAAATACATCGTCAGGGGATCATTGACCTGTTCCCCGATTTTAAATGCAGTTGTAGGTGCTGTGGGTCCAATGATGATATCGAATTTCTCAAATATTCGATCAAAATCCTGCTTGATCAAGGTTCGTACTTTCTGGGCTTTTAAATAATAAGCATCATAATAACCGGAGCTTAAGGCGTAAGTGCCAAGCATGATTCTTCGTTTGACCTCCGGTCCAAAACCATCGCTGCGTGATTTATGATAGAGCTGAAGCAGGTTTTCCGCTGTTTGGCTTCTTACGCCGTAACGCACACCGTCAAATCGGGCAAGATTGGAGGAAGCTTCGGAAGAAGCAAGCAGATAATAGGTGGCAACAGCATATTCCGTATGTGGAAGTGAAACTTCCTCCCATACCGCGCCCACACTCTCAAGTACACTTAAGGCGGACATGATGGAGTCTTTAACCTTTGGATCTACCCCTTTGCCGATATACTCCTTGGGTACTCCAATCCGAAGGCCTTTGACATCCCCTGTCAGCGAGCTGATATAATC
>DASWUO010000005.1:0-2400 GCA_036401615.1 Bacilli bacterium
TTCCTTAAGCACAAGATCCCCGACCCAGTGGCCGTACGTGTCATTCACTTGTTTGAAATTATCGATGTCCATAACAGCCAGTGCCACCGGAGACGGTTCAATGGCTTGGTTTTCAATGAGCCTCTCCATATACTCGTGAAATGTTTTATGGTTATACAAATCGGTTAACGCATCGGTTTTGGAGAGACGATCCATAATTACGCTCTGGATGAGCAGTTCCTGCTCGGAATTCATCGATCTCTCCAGGTGATTAAGCAGTTCGTAACCTCGTTTGATAATCCCGGTACTCGTAACAAAAGTACCGACGATAATGGAACCAGCCAATATTTGCTCGAAAATTGAAATATCTCCCCTTTTCGTAGCGTCAAGTAAAGGCACGAAAATAATGGCTAGTAATGCAAGAGGGAACGATACATATAGAAACTTTTTGTGGAATGATATCAAGGAGATTAGCAGGGGAAGAATCATAATACAGAGATAGCCATGGATAAACGGACCAATACAAATGGTCATAATAATGGAGATGGTAAAGGCGCCTGCCAAAATCGCTTCCTCGGCATATCTCCACTGGTATCGGTACAACAATTCGAGTAGAATCAGGAGTAAGATCAGAAGGGTATCCGGAAGGATCATATAAGGAATAAAATAATCATACAAGGGAGAGTACTGCTCGGGCTTGCCCCCTAGAATATAAACAAGAATTTGAGCTATTATGTAAATGATAAAAATCGACCAGTATGCATTTAAGATCATCCGATTCCAATAAAAGCGGTTAAATACTGTTGAAATTTTCATCTAAGTGACCGCCCCAATCTGCAAACAAGAATGGAATTCTACCACTTATTTCGTTTTCGACAAAAAACATCATTGTCCTGCTTGGGTAATCAAAAATATTATTAGCTTTTTTACCATATTATGTAATATAACGTTAAGTTTCCTTTTGGATCTTATCTCGAAGACTTCATAAGAATTCGTGCAATAAGATCCAAAAGGGCGCTTACTCTCGGGAATACCTTCTCAAACAGGGCTATTCTTGAAACTTACGGCCTTTTGGGGACCTTATATCCGGAAAACATGATAGACCTAAAGGAGCAAGGTTCAAAAAGGCGCTTATTTGTGAAAGGAACTTGAAATAGGACATGAAGAGTGGTGGTTCGAGCGGGTTCATGAATTTTATTCGTCAAACCATCAAAGATGCCGGAAGACGCTGGATTCCCTGCTGGATCCCCTGCCCTGTACCGGCAGATGCCCCACAATAACCTGCCGGGCGAACATGCCTTTCCTGATAATACAGCGGTCTGCAATGACAAATCCAGCACGGACAATAATCGAATCTAGGGGTTCAATGGTGATGATGACTACTCTGCCGGCAATTCTCGCTGCGCTCTGGAGCATGGAAAGCTGGTCCTCCGCGGAAATAACCGAGCACAAATTGTAGGGCATATCGATAATGGCCACATCATAGGATGCGGTGACATCTTGAATTGCACCCAAGGTTACCTCTCCTACGAGCCCAAAGTGGGCGATATTCTCCCGGGCCCCTCGAGTAACCAACGGATTGATATCACGACCAACGATGTCGATCCCCATGGACAAGGCTTCTACCAGTACGTTTCCAATGCCGCAGCAAGGGTCAATCACGCTTACCCCTTCCGGATCCGGAACCGCAATATTAACTACAGCCCTGGCCACCCGTGTACTAAGAGCCGTAGAATAAGATTGCGGTTTCTTCTGGTGCCGCAACCAAACCGCTTCATTCTTGAAATGCTCCCCAAACAACCATCGCCCACCCAGAATCAACACCCCCAGAATTCGATCCGGGTTGGTCAATTCCGCTGTTCCCTGGATGTTTGACCCCACTTCTCTCTCAATGGCGCGTCGTTGCTCGAACCCTATTTTCAAAAATTCAGGGTCTTCACTGTGCTGCTTATCTACTATTACTTTGAACGAAGATCCCATTAAATTCAAACCCGTGACCTGTTCCCTAATATCCTGCAGACAGCGACCCTCGTAGATTACATCCAATCTTCCCGTGATAAACGGGCTTCGGCTGGGGTCAATCTGCAGGGGGCTTTCCAAGATCTTGGACCCGGAATCCTTGCCGAACAACGAACGCTGCTCTAAAGCGCACAAAGGCCATTCATCCTCACGGCAGGCATAGGTGTAGATGTAATTCAGTTTTCGGTTAGCCTCATTCATCTGTTCATTACCTGTAAAACACTTTTTCTTCATTGTATTTAGCTTTAAGTTCATTAATAATAAACGTCTCGTAGATTTCTCTATGGACCGGGTCTTCGATAAGACAAACCTCAATTTTCGTGACTTCGTCCCTATTCATCTTGATCACGGATACGGTATCCTCGAAATGTTTCTTGATTCTAGGTCTTAGCTTCCTTGCCT
>DASWUO010000006.1:0-2030 GCA_036401615.1 Bacilli bacterium
AATCCGGGTTATTACAATCTGACGCAGCAGCTCTCCATTCTGCAAATCCAGGGAGATATTCAAGTATCCTCAGGCGGAGGAGACATTTCTTCGGGAATGGGCGATGCCCCAACGATAATGAATAAGATTATGGCGGGCTCCATGTTGACGATCCTGCCTCTATTAATCCTGTATTTGTTCACCCAACGGTATTTTGTTGAAGGGGTGGAACGCGCAGGTATTGCGGGGGACTGAATAATTTATCATTTTATTATCACAATCTAACATTATTATCATTTTTATATAAAAAAGACTTCAGTATAATTTTAATAGAAAGACATTAAAAATTAATGGAGGGTATAACATGAAAAGAAGTTTGAGTTTAACAGTATCGATGATATTGGTATTGGTTCTCGTTTTATCAGCTTGTGGAAAATCTCCCGGCAACGACAATGTAAGCGCTACAACGGAACCGACTGCGGCTCCGCAGGAAACGGCTGCACCGGAAGTAAAAGAAGTATCGGGGGAAGTCACGATCTGGACTTGGGATAAATCGGTTCTTGAGCCGGTAGTTCCCGCATTTAACGCTAAGTTTCCCAACGTGAAGATAAACATTCAAGTAGTGCCGGATAACATGGGTTCTGCATTGACGACAATTGCTTCCGGCAGCGGCGGTCCCGATATCGTCGCCATTGAACAAGGGCAAGTTTCCCGGTTCAATAATATTCTCGGTATTGAGGATCTTTATCAAGCCCCCTATAATGTGATGGAATTCAAGGATGATTTCATCACTCCGCAGCTTGACCGCTATACCTCACTTGATGGCAAACGCCTGATCGCTATGCCTCTTGATGCCCCCCCAGCCACCATGTATTACCGGGCGGATATTCTGGAAGCAGAGGGTTTTCCTACAGATCCGGTTGAGCTCGCCGAATTCATGAAAGATGAAACCAATGTGCTGAATATGGCCCAGTCCTTGAAGGCGAAGGGCAAGCTATTCCTGCCTGCTATGGGACTCTATGTCCCGGATCTTGTTGCCGGCTCGGCCGGATACTTTGACCACAGTTTAAATTATATCCGCAACAACGACCAATATGTGAAAGAGCTTGACTTTGACAAGAAAGTAGCTCAACTTGGCCTTATCCAAACAAAATCGATGTGGGCAGAAGACGGCCAACAGGCGATTGAGTCCGGTGAAACTCCGATTATCTTCTCAGCTTCTTGGCTGATGATTCCATCGATCTTCCCGGCCATGCATCCGACTCAAAAAGGTCTTTGGAAGGTAACTGCACCTCCTTTTGGGGTTTACTCGGTATTAGGCGGAGCGGGTTTGGCGCTGTTGTCCCAATCTAAAAACAAAGAAGCTGCATGGGAATTCCTTAAATTTGCAACAGCTTCCACTGAAGGCTGGAAAACGATGATACCTTTGCCATCCATTCCAGGTTATAAGCCGGCTTGGACACTCCCGGAAATCACGGATAATGTAGACCCGTATACCGAACAAAAGTCAAATCAACTTTTTGTCGATCTGCTTGCAAAAATTCCTTATTTCCCGTATGGAACTCCGCTTGATGCGAAAGCCAATGGCATATTTACTGCTGCCTTTGCAGACGCAATCAAGAATAACACGGATTCCAAGGCGGCTTTGAATCAGATAGAAACCGATATTATGAAAGCCGTAGCGCCGGATCGCGACATTCTATTGAAATCGATGGGTCAATAAAGTAACTTAGTTTTTCCTAGTTAAAGGAACAGAGATTGTAATCCTGAGAAGTACATGTATAAGTCAGGATACAATCTTTGTTCATCTATTAGAAAGTTTTTATTTCTGTATAACGGAAGTACAGTGCCTTATTTTAGGAAAAAACGTGATAATTGCTGGTTCAAGGATCTACGGTACCTTATTACAGCTAAATTGATGTTAGACTTTTTAGTGGACACACCTTAAGGAACAACCTTTATAATAGATATTATTATTAATAAGGACGAGGTGTGTCATGAAAGAGCAACGTGAAAGTTATGATGAAGAGTTTAAGCGTAAGACGATCGAG
>DASWUO010000007.1:0-8647 GCA_036401615.1 Bacilli bacterium
CTTCCCTTTCTTGCCGCTGCGAATTTCTTCCCTTGCTTTACGGGCGGCATCCCTGGCTTTGGCAGCCAGTACAGATTTTCTAACCAACAGTTGGGCAATTTGCGGGTTCTCCTCCAGAAACACAGACATTTTGTCCGCTACAACGGCATCCACCGCACTTCGTGCCGAAGCGCTGCCAAGCTGATCCTTGGTCTGTCCGACAAATTCCACTTCACCCATCTTGATATTGATGACGACCATCATACCTTCACGCAGATCGGAGCCTTCCAAATTCTTGTCTTTCTCCTTAAGGAAGCCGGCCTTTCTGGAATATTCGTTCATCACGCGTGTATAAGCGGACTTAAAGCCGGTTTCATGCGTTCCGCCGCCCTTTGTAGGGATGGAGTTAACAAACGAAGCAATCGTCTCCGTATAGCCGTCATTATACTGCAGGGCAATTTCAACTTCGATATCGTCCTTCTCGGTGGAGAAGTGAATCACTTTATGAAGTACGGTTTTATTTTCATTCAAGAATTCAACAAATTGGCTAGCTCCGCCATCATATTGAAAAATATCCTGTAATCCCGTACGCTCATCTTTAATCGAAACCCTTAATCCGGAATTCAAAAAAGCAATTTCCTGCAGCCGTTCGGACAAGGTCTCATAATTCATGGTGGTGCTGACTTGGAAAACGCGCTTATCCGGTTTAAAAGTAACTTTTGTTCCTGTTTTGGCGGAGGTTCCCATGACATCCAACCCTGTAACGGGTTCACCGACATGCTCTTTCCCGTTAGCATCCACCCAATATTCAAACCGCTGCCTATGAATCTTGCCTTCGCGGTAAATTTCTACCTCCAGCCATTCGGAAAGGGCATTGGTTACCGAAGCTCCTACGCCATGCAATCCGCCGGATTTCTTATAGCTGCCGGATGCTCCAAACTTCCCGCCTGCGTGCAGGATGGTAAAAACCACCTGGGGTGTGGGGACGCCTGTTTTGTGCATACCCGTAGGAATGCCTCTGCCGTTATCTATCACCGTAATGGATTGATCTTTATGTATCGTTACTTCAATCTTTGAGCAGAATTTAGCAAGGTGCTCGTCCACTGCGTTATCAACAATCTCCCAAACCAGATGGTGCAGCCCTGACGAGCTAGTACTGCCGATATACATCCCCGGCCTTTTGCGGACCGCAACCAGCCCCTCCAACACTTGAATATCGTCTGCTTCGTAATTGGATGGCTGTGCCGACTCCATTGAGAACAAGTTCAATTGCTCTGCCATATATCATTTCACTCCGTAACTTTTTTATAAAACTACTATTAAGCATTATAACACGCTTTTTAAATTTGAAAAGGCTTGGCTTAACTCAGGATGTCCTGCTTGGTGAAGACTCTGAAGGAGATCAGGACCGCCCCTAGGGCCCAGACGGCTAAGACAATGAGTGAAAAGGACAGCGTCATGCCTGGTATGGGAGGGATCGTTCCCTTCAAATAATCGGTTAACACCAAGTTCACCATAAACAAATACTTGGCGCTCTCCCAGGAGGAGGCTAGAGCTGAAAGAATCGTTCCGGCAATCAAGGTGGCCATCATGATGACAATACTTGCTGCTGTGCTGCGGATCAGAACCGAAACCATAAGAGCCAAGCAGGCAACAGCCATGCTGGAAAACCAGACTAGCCCCATCTGCATGATAATATATACCCATTGATCGACCACGTTAACATAGGAGGTATCGACCTCGGATCCGTTAATTTGAAAGCCGGTAAATACCGGCATCGTCCATCCCCCGTAACCAAATACACTTCCCGAGATCAAATAGGACAACACGGCTGTAGACAAGACAATCAAGGATACAAATAAAGTTAAAGTAATCAGCTTGCTCATCAGTATTTTCCACCGTCTAACCGGGCGGGTTAAGAGCATTTTGATTGTGCCCGTAGAACGTTCGGAAGAAACCAGATCAGAGGCAATGGCCATAACCAGAAGCGGGATGAATAGAGATACCGCATTCCCCATAAACCCGATCGCAAAGGTAACACCATTAGGTGAATTGGGATCCACATCATGATCCAAATAATATTGCAGCTGTTGAATGCTTACTCTCATATACCGTTTCCATTCTTCAGGCACTCGGGCGCTCGATAATCGATTGGTGTAATCGGTGATTTGGCCTTGAATTGCGACCTGCCAATCCCTTGTACCGAGTTGTTTAGCTGTATTCTGGGCTTGTCTCATTTGGGCATAAGTAAAGATCGGGATAAGAACAGCCAGCACTAAGATAACGACCAGAAACCGTTTCTTCTTCAAAATCTTCAAAGTTTCATTCTTCACCAAGGGATATAAACTAATCAATTCGCTCACCCTCCGTTATGTTTAAGAATAGCTCCTCCAGCGTTGGATTCTTGATTTGGATCGAGAAAATCTGTATTTGCTCTCTCACCATCTGTTCATTCAGAGCAGGAATAAGATCTTTATTCATTTCGGTCATAATAGTATTGGGTAAAGCGCCCTCATTATCCACAAGTCGGACACCCTCCGTGACTTCCAGCATGGTTCTTGCTTTATCAATTGGCTGCACCTGCCATATGACCTTGTTTTCTGCCCGCTTCAACAATTCCTCCACATAACCGACTGCAAGTACTTCGCCATGACTGATGATGGCCACCCGATCACACATCAACTGGATTTCACTCAATAAATGGCTGGAAATAAATAAACTCATGCCTTCATCAGCCAGCTTGCGGATAAATTCACGCAGTTCTTTGATCCCTTGAGGATCTAAACCCTTTGTGGGCTCATCCAGAATCAGCAGTTTAGGTTTGCCAAGAAGTGCTTGGGCAATCCCCAGTCTTTGTCTCATCCCGAGGGAATAGGTTTTCACTTTATCGTGAATGCGCTGCTCCATCCCGACAATTTCAATAACTTCCTGAATCCGTCTGGCAGACACCCCGGGCATCATTCTGGCAAATTGTTCGAGATTTTCCCACCCGGTTAAATAGCTGTACATTTCCGGATTTTCAACTATAGACCCTACATGCTGCAAGGCCTCATCATGTTCGGTGCGAAGGTTTTTGCCGCAAATGGTAATCGAGCCCTTCGTAGGTTTAATCAAATCCACCAGCATTCGAATCGTGGTCGTTTTCCCTGACCCGTTGGGTCCAAGAAAGCCAAATATCTCACCAGCCCGCACTTCGAAAGAGATACCTTTGATAATGGGTTTATTATGAATCTCCTTATGCAAATCCTTCACTGATAAAATGATCGGCTGTTCAGCACTAATCATATCGTTTTCCTCCTGTTTACTGGATTGCCTGCAGAACCCGTTCTGCTATACGCTGGTAGCCAAGCTCGTTGGGATGGAAATGATCGGAGGCGATGTATTTGTTAATATTTTTCTGGAATAAGTCAAAGGTAGGCACTACGGTCATATTAGGATAGCGGTTTGCCGTTTCGAAAGCTCCATTGTTCCATTTCTGGATCACAAGCGATCTTTCCTCAGCCTCAGCTAAATCCCAGAATGGATTATATAGACCAATGTAGACGATCGTGGCCTGTGGATTGATTTCAGCTAATTTTTGCAAAATTTTAGTTAAATTCGCCAACGGTTCCGGTAATCTTTGATTTAGCACTTCGGCCTTGACCACTTCTGTGCTCATGTTATCTTGTTCCAGCCTGAATAAATCGTTACCGCCGATCGTTAACATGATGATGTTGGCTTTGGCGGCAATATCCGCCATCGTCGGATTCGTTTCCAGATCATGAAGAAGTTCATCGGTATGGTATCCGTTTATAGCATAATTCCCGAGGACAAAGACAGGCTTCTTCGTCTCTTGCTCAATCAGCAGCTCGACCTTCCTAACATAACCTTCCCCAGTCCTGTCGCCCGCACCCCGTGTTAAGGAATCCCCAAAAGCCACAATCTGGATTTTATCTTCAGCAAGCGGATCGTTTACCGGCTGCGCCGTTGCTTGAGGAACACCAACATTGGAGGCCTTGGGAAATAGAATGACGTTTATGGCATAAAGTAATCCCACAATAAACAGGCAAGTCGACAACAAAGCGATGATTCCCATGCTACCCCAAAGATAACGAGAAGATTTCATGTATGAATGCCTCCATCCGAAAAATATAACATTCTCTAAATAGCATCTGCTATTCCATAGATTAAAGGTTATCCAAATTGATTGCAAATCGAACGTACGTTTGTTATGCTGAAAGCAGTCAGGACTTACCCGCTTAGGTCAATATCCCAATTATGATTAAATAATAGCCATGTTGGGGAACTTAGGGCGAAGTATGGCAATAACCACGATTGGTTATGCAATAATATAGATACATCAACCCCTTAAAAGGCAGATAAAGCAAGTTCATGCCATAACGAGGCTCGGTGATTCTCCGTTAGAGCATAACTTTGCAATAACTAATGGAATCACAGATTCAAGACAAATATCATGGCAGTTTCGCTCTTGAAGTTGGCATTATTATGCAATCACCCGACAACAATCTCATCTGAATTTTTCAGGAGTGGCTCATATGATATTTTACGAATTAATAAACTCCCGTTTAGCTGGATTAAGCTTATTAGAACAAGATGAAGTTTTGGTTAAGATCGAAGAAATAATACACGATTATAACTTGGATATTACGCAAAAAACAACCCTCTCTACGAAGAAAGGGTCGATTCATTATCATCTGAAACAGGGAAATTATCCCGGGGTATTGGAAGTAACCTATTGGCCTCAAAAAAACCGGCTCTGGTTGGAAATCCATGATAATCGACGAGCCCATTGGAATGAAGAGATTATACTTGTTTTCTCGGAGAAATTAGCAGCATATTTTGGAGGGTCTGTTTCGAAAACAGAGTAATTTTATCGCAGCTTACGAATGATAAAATTGTCGTACAAGAGCGACCAATTTTGCGGGAAGGGGTTGCCCAAAACCCAATAGCTTATCCCCCGCAACCTATACTCTTTTATCAAATCAAACTTAGCCTGCATGCTTCGGGCATCTTCAAACCAAACCACATGCTGTTTGCCTTCATTATCGTAGTATTTGTAGAAAGGCGCAAGCGATACAGGATCGAATTGGATGTTTGCTCCAACGTTTCTCGCCTGAACCACTGCCGCTTGCGGACTTAAGGATCTGGCAAACTTGCCGCCTCTTACATAAGGCAAAGTCCAATCATAACCATACAATGGAGCACCCATCATGATTTTGTTGTTAGGTATAACGGAAACCGCAAAATCGAGCACTTGCCTCACTTGCGGTATGGGAGCAACGGCCATGGGCGGACCGCCGGACCATCCCCATTCATAGGTCATGATAATGACAAAATCGACGATCTGGCCATGGGTTGCGTAATCGTGAGCCTCATACCAGGCACCAACTTGTGCTTCACTTATTTTTGGGGCCAAAGCCGTGGAAATCAAATAACCTGCTGCCCTAACACGCGCGGTAATCTCACGAAGAAAACTGTTATAAAGCTCGCGGTCTGCTGGATTCAAATTTTCAAAGTCAATGTTTAATGCTCTGAATCCCTTGTTATTCATGATGGTAAGCACATTTGTAATCAATCGTTCCCTGACAGCGGAATCGGTTAATATCGCTCTGGCAACCTCAGGGGAAAAGTTACCTTCTTCAAAATTTGATATTACCATCATAGATACTGAGTTGGTTTGGTTTACGGCTGTTCGAGCGATTTCATCCTGAAGATTTACAAGATCGCCGCTTCGCAATACCACATAGTGGAACATACTGAAATAAGTTAGATTGGCTGCCACCTGATTAACCATGGTTCGGTCTCTCTCTGTGTTTGTCGGCTGCAGATACCCGTTGCTCTCAATGGTCATCTTCATCCGTTCAGGGATAGTTAAAACCAAGCCGGGAGATATGCTTTCTGGATTAGACAGGTTGTTGGCTTGAGCTAAATCCTGAACACTAACCCCATACCTTCTGGCTATTCTCCATAAGGTTTCTCCTGCTTGAACTGTGTGCCTCCTATTCGTTAATGGTATGACTAAAGCCTGACCTACGACCAGACGATCTGTCACCGCTAAACCGTTGGCTCTGGCAAGGACCTCCGGATTAACGCCATACCGGCTTCCAATGGACCATAGGGATTCCCCTGCATCCACCACTTCGATTTGTATCATAATTTAAGTAACCTCCTGGATTAAGCAAATCCCGACACGGGATTTGATGATTATTTCTAGGCTATTCACCTACCTTGGTTTAGGTACCGATCCTATGGCTTATATTCAATAAAAATCTTCTAAAGTAACTCTTCCCCTTCATTGTCGAGTAACATCACTGCCCTAACCCGACTTTTCCGTCTTACAGTTACTTTTGAGCAAAAAATTGAATACTTTTATTACTCTAACCCGGGCATTCCCGCTTGCAGCTTATATTTAACCCCAGAATTATTACTCTAACCCGACTTTTCCGTCTTACAGCTCCCTTCGGTGCTTTCATTTTCTCATTCATACCGTACATCTTTTTGAAAAGCGAAAAACCGCCCGAGAGCACTGCTGCTCCTAGACGGTTCACACTTTTTTTTCGGCAAAACGGATCTAATCCTTTACCCCGCATCATTCAAAAAGCGATACTGGGCGTCAATTAATCCATTATAAATCCCATTCGATCTAATCAGGGCATCATGGTCGCCTTCTTCCTTCTTTACGCCATGATCGAGTACTACGATCTTATCCGCATTCCGTATCGTGGAAAGCCGATGGGCGATAATAAATGAAGTTCTGCCCACCAAGAGAATTTTTAAAGCTTCCTGAATCTTTAATTCAGTTTCCGTATCAATGCTCGCCGTTGCTTCATCCAGAATGAGAATCCGCGGATTCGCTAATAAAGCCCGTGCAAAGGACAGCAATTGTCTTTCTCCTACGGAAAGCACGCTGCCTCTCTCTTGGACTTCCATATCGTAACCATCCGGCAGCTTGGTAATAAAATCATGGGCATTTACGGATTTGGCTGCCATTTCCACTTCTTCATCGGTAGCGTCCAAGCGCCCGAAACGAATATTTTCCCGAATCGTCCCGGAGAAAATAAAGGTGTCTTGCAACACAATGCCAATCTGTGAGCGTAAACTCTGAATGGTCACCTGGCGAATATCATGTCCGTCTATGATGACACTGCCTTCTACTGGATCATAGAAACGACATAAGAGATTGATCAGAGTACTCTTCCCTGAACCTGTATGGCCTACTAACGCAATAGATTTACCCGCTTCCACATGAAGGCTAAATTCCTTTAGCGCCGGGCGGCCCGGTTCATATTCAAATACAATTTGTTTGAATTGAATCTCCCCTTTGATGAGTGGCAATTCATAGGCGCTTACCAGTTGACCTACCGTGGGTTTCTCATCCATAAACTCAAAAATCCGCTCCGAAGAAGCCATAGCAATCAACATTTGTGAGTACATTTGTCCAAGTCTGTTGATTGGATCCCAGAAGTTGCCCATATAGTAAGCATAGGAAACTAGTAGCCCTACCTGAATTTCTTTCATCTCCACGAGGTGGGTCCCATACCAGAATAAGATGAAAGTCCCAATAGCAGCTGTCACCTCGATTACGGGGCCAAAGGTATGATTTAAAGCAGAGGCTTTATCCCAAGACTTTTTATTGCTGTTATTCATATCATCAAAAAATTTAATGTTTTCCTTTTCCTGCGCATAAGCTTGGGTCACCCGGATCCCTTGGATACTCTCGGCCAGGTGTGCGTTGATCCGCGATTGTTTGATTCGTACACTCTGCCAGGAACGTCGAATTCGTTTGCGCAAAGAAGTTGAAACGATAAACATCAAGGGCACGGTTATCATGATCGCAATTCCCAACTTAAAGTTCAGGGACAACAAGATTATAATAATACCGATAAGCTGCACGCAATCAATAATTAAATTAACTACACCATTAGAAAATAAATCCTGCATCGCATTAATATCATTGGTTATGCGTACCAGGACAGATCCAGCGGGCCGTTTGTCAAAAAAACGAAAGGAAAGCTGTTGGATATGTTTAAACAAATCCGCTCTTAAATCATAGATGACATTCTGCCCCACGATATTCGTTAATCGTATACGGTAGATATTGGCCAGCCATTGCATAATGTATAGAGCCAACATCACACCCGCAATGATGTATAATAAATTGATTTTCCCGTCAGGCAGCGCTTTGTCAATCGCATAACCTATAAGAAACGGTATGCTTAACCGCGTAATCGTTCCAAGGATCATCATAAGCAGCACCACCGGAATGACCTGTTTGGCATACGGCTTCATATACTTGCCCAACCGAACTAATTGTCCCCAATTGAACGGTTGTTCAATCAGCTCATCATCTTCGTATACGAAGCGCCCGCTTTTCTCTTGGTCGACGTTAACCTTATTTTTTATAGTTTCCGCTTTACTCAATTTGCCAACCTTCTCTCTGCAACAGCCTCCGCTAGATTGGGTTGGTCGGAATATTGAATTTTGTAAGTTTCGGCATAAGTCCCCGGTTGACCAAGCAATTGTCGATGGGTCCCCCGCTGAATGACTTTCCCTTGATCAAGCACAATGATTTCGTCTGCATGCCTCAGGGAAGAGATCCGGTGGGCAATGATAAAGGTTGTGCGGCCGTTCATCAGCTCTTTAAACCCTGCTTGAATATCGTGTTCTG
>DASWUO010000008.1:0-2540 GCA_036401615.1 Bacilli bacterium
GGCTAAACGCATGTCCACCTTGCGGCTTAAGTGGGTTTGGTACACATTCTCAAAGCTGCGGATCATCACTTCCGCCAGCTTGTGCTGGACATCTTCTTCTGTCCAATAATAGCCTTGATTGTTCTGCACCCACTCGAAGTAGGAAACAATCACTCCCCCGGCGCTGGCAAGCACATCCGGCACAAGAAGAACGCCTCTCTCTGTAAGAATTTTTGTGGCTTCCATCGTGGTAGGTCCATTGGCAGCCTCCACTACGATTCCTGCTTTCACCTTCCAGGCATTGTCCCGGGTGATCTGGTTTTCCACGGCTGCAGGAACCAAGATGTCACAATCCAACTCAATAAGCTCCTGGTTGGAAATCGTATTCTTAAACTGCTTCGTCACTGTGCCGAAAGAATCCCTGCGATCCATTAAGTCATCTATATCCAGGCCATCCGGTTCATAAAGTCCTCCATACGCATCGGAGATACCGACAACCTTGGCACCTGCGCCATGCATGAACTTGGCCAGGTAACTTCCGGCGTTGCCAAATCCCTGAATGACCACCCGTGCCCCTTGGATGCCAATGCCTCTCTGTTTCAGCGCTTGGTCAATCATGATCGCGACACCTGTAGCTGTAGCCGTTTCCCGTCCGAGCGATCCACCCAGCACAACAGGTTTCCCCGTAATAAAGCCCGGGGAATCCAGCTCCCTGATCCGGCTGTATTCATCCATCATCCAAGCCATGATCTGCGCATTGGTCATAACATCCGGCGCGGGAATATCCTTGGTCGGGCCCACAATCTGGCTGACTGCACGAACATATCCCCGGCTTAAGGATTCCAGTTCATGCAAAGACATGCTGCGCGGATCGCAGATGATGCCGCCTTTGCCGCCGCCATAGGGAAGGTTCGCAATGCCGCATTTCAAGCTCATCCAGATGGATAGAGCCTTCACCTCATCTTCGGTTACATCGGGATGAAAACGAATCCCGCCCTTCGTTGGCCCAACCGCATCGTTATGCTGAGCGCGATACCCGGTGAATACCTTCACTTTGCCGTCATCCATTCGAACCGGAATACGTACCGTCAAGATACGAAGCGGCTCCTTCAATAACTCATACATTTCATCGGAATAATTCAAGCCTGTCAGGGCTTGGTGGATAATGGTTTGTGTAGAAGCAAGCACATCTTTCTTCTCCAGAGTTTCCAAAAAAGGCTTCCCCCTTAATAAATTACATTTCAACAATGATGGACATGTTCTGCGTAATCATTATATACCATAATTACAGATTTGCCGAAAACGGATTTTATAAACCAGACGGATATGCGATGGGCAGATCATTTTTATAAGATGAAGCGTTTCACGCGAATTTGCTAAAGAAAGAAGTATATAATATTTCGTCCATATTTGTTATAGTGAGTTTAACTACATACATAAAAAGGAGAGAGTCAGGTTGGAAGTTGACAGCGAACAGAGATTCCAGGCAATAATTAAACATGCTTCCGATGTTTTTATTATACTAGACTCTCATCACTTCATACAATTTGTCAGTCCTGCCGTAGAAACCATGCTGGGCTATCGTGCGGAGGAACTTGTTGGTAAATCAGGAACAGAAGTTGCCCCGCTGGCGGAAGTGTTTGTAATGGAAACGGCCAAGAGCAAAAAGAACTTAAATAAAAGAGAACTGGTTTTAAAAAGAGCGGATGGCGTACTCCTGGATATAGAAGTGATTCAAGCCAATATGCTGCAGGAGCCGGGTATGAAGGGCATCCTGATCACCATTCGGGACATCACCCAGAAGAAGAAAGCCGAGCAAGCCGTTTATCACGCAGCATTTCACGATTATTTAACAGACCTGCCCAACCGGCGGATGTTTGAGGAACAGTTGGACAAGCAGTTAAGGATAGCCCAATTCTATAATAAGAAACTAGCCGTTCTGTTAATCGACTTGGATCGGTTCAAGCTTGTTAATGATACCTTAGGACATTCGATTGGCGATGCCTTGTTGAAGCAGCTGGCGGTCAATCTGCAAAGCATTCTGGGTAAGGGCGAAACCTTATACCGCCTCGGCGGGGATGAATTCTGCATTGTCTTGGATGAAGTGAAGAATCAACATGAGGTCCGGGCCTTTTCGGATAAAGTGATTAAAATTTTCAAAAAAGAATTCATCATCTCCGGGTATGAGCTGAATATCACTGCCAGTATCGGGATGAGTTTGTGTCCGGAGGATGGAGAAACGGTAGACAGCATGCTTAAGAATGCGGATACTGCCCTTTATTTTGCGAAGTCCCAAGGCAGGGATCAAGCACAATATTATTCTTCGTTGCTGGATGTGCAGTCGTTTAAGAACTTCACCTTAAGCAACGACCTGCGGAAGGCTTTGGAGAAGAACGAATTCTTCCTGCAATATATGCCCCGCGTAGATACCAAATCTACACAGATCTTGGGAGCCGAAGCGTTAATCCGATGGAATCATGCAGACTGGGGGATGGTTTCTCCAGCCGAATTTATACCGATCGCCGAAGAAAGCGGACTCATCGTGGCCATTGGGGAATGGG
>DASWUO010000009.1:0-5369 GCA_036401615.1 Bacilli bacterium
GGTTACAGCAGGAAATGAGTTAGTTTGAGCATGCAAAGTGAACTGTAAGCCGGAATAGCCGGGTTGGGGTAGCGGAAGTTTGAGCTTGATCTATCTCTAAGCGGGAATAGTCGGGTTACAGCAGGAAATGAGTTAGTTTGAGCATGCAAAGTGAACTGTAAGCCGGAATAGCCGGGTTGGAGTAGCGGAGTTTGAGCCTGATCTATCTCCAACCGGGAATAGTCGGGTTACAGCAGGAAATTAGTTAGTTTGAGCATGCAAAGTGAACTGTAAGCCGGAATAGCCGGGTTGGAGTAGCGGAAGTTCTTAAGTTCTAAGCCGAGTCATCTGCTGCCAAACGGATCCTTCTGCTGCAGTGCCGCCTTCGATACGTTCGAGGGCTATTTTCACTTGCAAACTAACTTCGAATTCGGTGTCATTTTCGGCTTCGCGAAGCGCATCAACAACAGATTCATCACCCGCTTCATAAAGAAACCGGGCCGCTCTCCAACGAACCAGTTTGTTTGGATCCTTCAATGCCTTAATCATGGGCTGGATGGCTCTGGCATCTCCAATATCGGAAAGGCAATCCCCCGCGGTACGACGTACTGAAACGGACTTATCTTCAAGTGCCTGGAACAGGTAAGGCAGCACTTCGGGCTCTTTAATATCACCTAAATACACGGCAGCCAATCGGCGAATGGAAGAGTTGTCGTCTTCCAAAGCTTTCTTGAGCAGGGGAAGATCATCCAAAGTCGGCTTCAGCCTATCTAGGAGGGCGTATCGGATTTTCCAGTCTGGATGCTGAAAAGCAGCTAATCTCTCCACGGCAAGATGAACATCCGATGCCGTATCATTGACATCATGACGCACCCCATTTGCGTTATATTTCATATCATTTCCATTATAACGAACATTACTTGCATCATATTCCATATCATTTGCGCCATATTGAACCTTCGATGCATGATTTTGCAATTCTGCTGCATCATCCCGTATCCCGAGAGCTTGTTCAACCAAACCATTCAGCCGCTCTTCGTCATAGGCCGCATCAAGCTCTTCAATTACAGCTTCGGCAATCTCCTTCAAATCCCCATAGCGAACCCCCATATCATCCAAGATCCGCTCCATAATTAGGTTGGGGGAAGTGCTTTGGGCGCGCATGGCTGCTTTACTAAATCGTTCCGGCAGGGCTAAGCGGGCTTCTTCTAACCCCGATCGAACACGAACTTGCAAGGGGATGTCTTTAAATTTTTGTACAAAAACACTAGCCTGCCCAAAGGATTCCGCCGGATGTACAGCGTTGGAACGATCCGCCACGGGAGAGAAGGGGGTGGGGGAATCTTCCTTATGCATTCCGGAAGGACCAGCACCTAAGACTCCTCCGGCCTGCACCGCCCCAGCTTGCGGCGCTCCAAAAGCTTCCCTTGCCAGAGCAAGAATCGCCTGCCAGTCCCCCTTGGATTTGCGCTCAATCGCGATAAAATCCGCCGTATGAAACACACTTCTCACATCGGGGATTTGCAGAATTTTCTCAATATAAGGAGGGCACGCGCCTACTCTGGCCGCCCCCTCACCACGAATGTCATTGTCTCCACGCGCTTGCTTGAGATTTTCCGCCGTATAGGTCTTTCTCTCCCCCTCCGGCAGCCTTTCATCCATATTCAACTTCATCGTGTTAGGACTCGGGGTTGGCTCAATCGATAGAATGTTCACCTTGCACGGCCCCCTTTTTCTTATACTATGAATCTGAATTAAGCTGCAAACGGTCACACGGACCGATTCACAACCACTCTTTTTTCCGAAAAACAAAATACATCGTCGTACCCACCAACAGCATAAACCCCAGCACATACATATACCCATACTGCATACGCAATTCCGGCATGAAATCAAAGTTCATTCCATAAATGCCGGTGATGATCGTAAGAGGCATAAAGATCGCCGTCATCGCTGCAAAAACCCGCATGATTTCATTGGCGCGGTTAGCCAGGCTTAATTGATAGGCTTCCCTTAAATTTCCGATTAAATCACGAAAAGTGTCAAAGGTTTCATGAATTTTCACGGAATTCTCATAGATGTCGCTAAAATATTTCTGCAGCTGGTCATCGATCAGCTTTAACTCTCTCTTGCCCAGCTTGCCAATAACTTCCTTCTGCGGACCCAGCACCTTCTTCAGCCACATGATCTCTCCGCGGAGTCCGATGATATCGGTGAGGTGGGATTTCTTGTTGCGCAGCAGAATGGATTCGTCGAGCTTCTCGATCTTCGCTTCAATCCGGTCCCCGACAATAAAATAATTATCCACCACTAGATCGACAAGATGATAGAGGAAACTATCCGGGGAATTGACTTCTTCTTCCCATAAAATCGGCTTAACCACACGAATCTCTTGAATTTTCTGCTTGGTCACCGTAATGATATAGTGCTTTCCCAGAAAAATATTCAAGGAACGCAGAAAAATTTCCTCATCGTCGAATCGGATGCTGTTTACTACTATAAAATAATGGCTGTCATAGATCTCCAACTTCGGACGCTGCTCTTCCTCAGATAAACAATCCTCTACCGCCAAATCATGCATATGGAACAATTCCTGCAAATCTACCAGATCATCGACAGAGGCATCGATCCAATAAAATCCTTCAACCGGCACCTGAACAGCTACGGCCACATCTTCAACAACCGTAAACCTGCCGTTCCTAACTAAACGTACCTTCATTGTACATCCTCCCTGCGGGTAAATATACTTGAACTTGTATAGTATATACCCTCATATATAACTATTCAAGAATTTAATTAAGGTTCGGCTACAGTAAATGGGAAATGAATATTGTGGCTAAAGTGAAGTAAACGGTAAGTGAAAAAATATCATTTAGTGTCGTGATCAAGGGGCCGGAGGCTACGGCGGGATCGATCTTTAAGCGGTAGAGCAGGAGAGGAATCATGGTCCCGGCCAAGGTGCCGATAATGATGGTAACGAATAGAGAACTGCCGACAACCAGTCCGAGGATGGCGTTATTCTGCCATAAGATTCCCAATATCGCAATAAGTGTTCCACAAGTGATACCTATGATCAGGCCGACCAGAAACTCACGAAAGACTAGACGGAGAATGGTTCGGAAATCAATATCGTTATGAGCCAGCCCGCGGACAACAATCGCCAGCGATTGGGTACCTGTATTACCTGTCATTCCGGCGATCATGGGCATGAAGAAGGCTAGAGCGACAACCTTTTCTAACGTTCCATCGAACATACTGATAATGTTGCCCGAGATCAGGCCGATCAACAGCAGCAGGATAAGCCATGGCAGACGGCGCATGGAGGAGGTCCAGGCGCTTGTATCGAAATCAATCGATTTCCCCGAAGCAGACAGCTTTTCAATATCTTCATTAGCTTCCCGTATCACAACGTCAATAATATCATCCACCGTAATGATGCCAAGCAGATGATTCTGATTGTCTACCACAGGCACGGAGATGAAGTCATACCGTTGAATCGTTCGGGCGACATCCTCCTGATCCATATCAACAGGGACGGAAATGACCCGTTCGTACATAATCGCCGATATCAAATCATTCATTTCCGCCAACAATAAATCACGGTAGGATACCACACCGACCAACTGCTTAGCCTCATTCAATACATATAAATAGTTGATGCTTTCGGCGATTTCCGCATAAGCCTTCAGCTTCTCAACCGCTTCCCTGACTGTGTAAGAATAATAGATGCTCACAAACCGATTGGTCATCAAGCCGCCTGCCGAGTCGGGAGGGTAGCTCATCAAGTCTTGAATGTATTGCGATTCTTCCTTCTTCATGGCGGAGAGGAATTGGGCAATGCGTTCTTCGGAGAGCCCATTTAACAAATCCGCCAAGTCGTCCTTCTCCATCAGGTTCATGATACTCGAGGATTTCTCTACACCTAAGAGCTGCAGCATCTCGACCTGGAGCGGAATGTCCAGTTCTTGAATCAACACAGCGATCTGTTTGGGCTCCAGCATTAGTATGAATTTAGGATGGTGCTTCTCCGGCAGGTTCCGGTAGATGGCCGCAATATCGTACGGCTGCAGCTCGTCGATGATGCCTTGAAATTCATCTTTTTTATGTTCCTTGCAGCACCTTATTACGTGCAGCATAGTCTGTTCTTCATTATATTGGGAATACGCCATCATGGTCTCGACCCCTTGTTAAGTATAGAGCATAAGTATAACTGATTCTAGCTGTTAACGAAATGTCGCCGCAAAAAAAACGCCCGATAAGCGGAAACCGCTCAACCGGGGCTTGAAAGAGAACCAAAGCTTACTCTATTTGTCGCAGGCGGCCTGTTGATCCCGGGCCATTTCCTCTATAGTAGTTTCCGTTATCTGGCGGTAAACTTTGGCGGTGTCGAAAATTTCTTTCGATAGATCTTTCACTAGGGGCATATATTTGTCGGTGTCCATTAATAAATGGATCAGGTTGCGGTTTCTTTGCAAAACCGTCTGGATGGCAATACTCACGTATTTCTCAAAGACGGGATCGGAGGTTGTCATAAGCGATTGCCCCTTTCATTCATTTCTAAGCAAGACTTGCCAAATATTAATAGGCGTTGTTAAATTAGGTGCAATTCTATAATGTTCTTAATTCACCGCACTCACAGATCCCCTGTTGCTTTGGTAAAGAGTGATGTCGATACTTCGTTTTCCTAATTCCTCTTCAAGCAATTCAATGAACTCTTCATCCAAATCGAATTTCAAAGCTTCCGTATAACATTCGATTAAATAACTGTCATGAAGTGCTTGCAATGCATTCATCTTGTCTAGTCTACGCATGGGTTTTTATCGAATCCTCTGCTATGTCATTTGTGTGTTCCGTAATGTCTTGGTAAGTTCTGGCTGTGAGCAAAATCTCTCTCGATAAATCTTTAATGAAAGGAAGGTATTTCTCAGTATCCATAAATAAATGGATCAAGTTGCGGTTCCGCTGCAAAACCGTTTGAATCGCGATGGTCACATACTTCTCGTCAACATTTTCGGGCATCTGCATCGGACTTCCCTCATTTCATTAGGGTAGTAATGTGTATACTTCTATATTAACCCTTTGTAAAATTAAAATCAGCGCAAACTTGTTACGCACTTGCGCAATTTTGATGTGAGGGTGAGGAGTGGGATTACGAGAGAAATTAGCTGGTGTTATAAAAATAACGCAAAAAAAGAGACTATATTAGGTTTGTCCAATATACAGTCTCTTTTTTTTTTGATAAGATGGTGGAAGGGATCAGGCCCATTCCCCGTCTTCAGTAAAAGAAATTGGTTTTGAAAATGTTTTTGCGGTTGCAGCATTCTCTGCGTTAGTAAGCGATAAAGAAGAGATCAAGTTTTGATCAGCTAAAAAGTTTCGAATTTGAAGCG
>DASWUO010000010.1:0-2349 GCA_036401615.1 Bacilli bacterium
AAACTATTCTAACTTTATTGGTACGGTTCATTAATGCCGCTAAAGGATTCATGGCTTTAGACATTTTACTGTAATCCAGATTGCAAACGTTGAAGTAGAAATCTTCAAAAGCTTCTGTACTCATATTGGCAAGCTGGGCCATGGAATCATTAGGGTAACGCAGCACTACCCACTTGGTATGCTTTACCCTCTGTTCCAGATGGACAGGTTTACGGTAAATGGTATCATATAACTTCATCTTGGCATTCGGAACATCTGAGAGTTCCATAGCATTACCGCCAGCTCTCACCGCAATATAGGCATCCATTTGTTTCATCCGATTCAAGTCCATGTCGGCCCATTGCTTCATGTGCGCCTCATTGGTGCCCATCAGAATGGATCGAAGTACAGAACGGTCATTTAATTCTACATAGGCTAGCCCGCCTGCTGCCAATACCTCTTCGACAATACATTTCACCAATTCCCGTTCCGAACCAATCATATCAATCAGCACTTTCTCGCCGGGTTTTAGACGTATGGAGTAATGCACGAGATTTTTCGCTAAAATGGATAATCTTGTGTCACGCATAAATGAATTCAATCCTCCTGAATATCTGTCTTATGTTATGTGCCAACCTTTATTTGGTTTTTGCCTGAATTTTTCGCCTCGTACAAAGCCATATCCGCTTTATAGAATAACCCTTCAACGTTAATCTTCTCATCTTCCCAGTTCCATTCCGATATTCCGCAGGAAACTGTAACCTGGGGATTGGTTTCTGCCAATACACGGTTTCTTATCCGTTCTGCTACCCGAACCGTCTGGTCGATTGTAGCTTGGGGCAGATAAATAGCCAGTTCTTCTCCGCCCCACCGTGCTGCAATATCGGACTCCCTGATACAGGACTTTATGATGGAACTCACCTGAATAAGAATTTTATCACCAATCTGATGTCCGTAAGTATCATTGACTTTCTTAAAGTTGTCGATATCTGTCACGATAAGGGAGCCGCAGAAATCTTTCTTCTGCATTAGATTGACCTGCTCATCCAAATAATGCCGTGCATACAATCCTGTTAGGTTGTCTGTAATCACCATACGCCTGACTTCGTCGTGCAGGGAAGCATTGGTTATGGCCAATCCCACATGACCGGATAATACCTGCAGAAGCTTATAGTTTTCATAAGTAAAAAAGTTAGGTCTGCGGTGAGCCACCAAGATCACTCCATAGACATCTGAGTTTATGGGGATAGGCGTAGCTATCAGTGACCTGGAATTGGTCACCTCCATCAATTTGGATTGCACTTTAGGGTTAGCCCAATAATCCGAAATGATGACCGGTTCCTTGGTTGCATACACGATTCCGGCAAAACCATAATCAATGGAGAAAAATTCGTTGGACAAGGAAGGTAGATTGCTGGACTGGACCACCAACTGCTCTTTATTAATATCCAATTCAAGAATACAACAAAATTCCGCCCCAAAAATCTTGATCAATTCAGCTGTGGAAAAATTAAAGATCTCTTTAATTTTTAAACTTTGGTTTAATTTCTTGGTAATTTCGCTGATTAACCTTAACTCATGGATCAAGAAGTTGGATTGTTCGTACAACCGGGCGTTCTCAAATGCTGTACCTGCTGTATCCGCCAGCATGGAAATAAATTTAATGTCCGTTTCATCAAACCTTTTTAAGGAAATAAACTTTAAGACACCGTACACCCCTTGGTTACCGCTTAACGGTGCAGCGATGGAATGCAAATTTAAACTATCTTCTGTATTTTCATTCCGGGATTCCACCAATAGTTGGCCTTCGAGAAAAGCCCGGGTGCATATGTCCTCCAGATTATTATTAAATACAAGAGGTTTTACGGGAAGAGTGGAGCTTCGATTGTCTTGGGACAAGAATAAATCAATCTGGCTTGACGGGTAAACTTCCTTAACATTATCCAACATTTCCTTGAGTACAGAGTCTACGTCAATCTTAGAGTGAAGTTTTTTGGCTACTTGGAACAGGATATCCCGTTTGTGGTTCTCCTTCGAAACTTCTAAATAAACTGAAGTTAATTTGTTGTTTTTGAGGGTCTCGGTATGCAGCAATAGGCGGTATTGGAAAGAAGCTGCAGTAATTTTAAGCGAAGATTGAATATCAGTGGTATTGGAAGAGTTTATCACGAGTCCCATTATTGCAATTAATTGCTTGTCCGGTCCAATAAGAAGAGGAACGGCATAGGTACTGAATTTGTGCAGCAGGGCATGATGGTGATCCTCTTTATGTACAACCTCCGGTTTTAAAGATTCCATGCAGGCAGCAATAGCATTATTTCCTGTTAATTCCCGTGCCCAACAGGTTTCAGGTTCTAACATTGGTCTAAG
>DASWUO010000011.1:0-4369 GCA_036401615.1 Bacilli bacterium
TCTCCATTAAGAAGGCTGAGGGCATGGAGGAAATGGTTGGAGATATGGGCGGTGCCGCTGCTTTATTAGGAGTTATGCAGGCGGTAGGACAGCTCCGTCCAAGCCTCAACCTGCTTGTTGTCATTCCGGCAGCCGAGAATATGCCGTCGGGTACCGCTTATAAGCCGGGGGATGTTCTTACAACGATGAGCGGCCGCACCATAGAAGTGCTTAATACCGATGCCGAAGGGCGCATTGTTCTTGCGGATGGCATCACCTACGCTAAACGCTTGGGAGCCACTCACTTAATTGATGTCTCTACCTTGACCGGGGCGGTTATGGTTTGTTTAGGCGATGTTGCTACAGGCGCTGTCAGCAATAATCCTGATTTTATACAGCGATTTAAACAAGCCGCTGAACGATCTGGAGAGAAGTTATGGGAGCTTCCGGCCTATCCCGAATATTGGGATATGTTGAAAAGTGACATTGCAGACGTCAAGAATGCTTCGGGGAAATTAGCTGGGGCCATTACGGCAGGATTGTTTATGGGTGTCTTCGCAGAGGAAACCCCTTGGATCCACCTTGATATTGGCGGGACGGCTTGGCTCCAGAAGGATCGTGGCGTGGATCCGAAGGGCGGCACAGGCGCCATGGTACGAACGATACTGGAGTATGTAAAATAAGAGACTTTTTATGAAACCGAAAGTATAATGGTTATGCCTTAAATTAAGGGGTTCGCCGAATGAATTTATCCTTAAGAATAAACCCGAGAAAGAAGCTTTCAGCCAACCGAAGGGGCTTATATGCAGCTACCTTTGAAGGTATTCCAGCCATGACGATTTTCTTCTTGCTGAGCAACCCGTTTCAAACGGGTTATTTGTTATACCTTGGAGCTTCATCCATCCAAATCGGCATTGTCTTGGCTATTCCCGCTTTAACCAATGTGGTGCAAATCTGGGTTGCTTTCCTGATGCAAAGGTTGGAAAACCGCAGAATGGCTGTATTGATCTTGGGCTCTTTGC
Source organism: Bacilli bacterium (assembly GCA_036401615.1). Taxonomy (GTDB): domain Bacteria; phylum Bacillota; class Bacilli; order Paenibacillales; family DASWUO01; genus DASWUO01. Next base: position 1,002 of record DASWUO010000011.1, read on the forward strand.
ATCGTATCATTTGGACAGCGACCGGTTTGATTCCTTTTCTGTTTGCTAAAGCGTTGTGGGTTGATATTTACATGGTTATGTGTGTTACGGCTTTCATCTGCAATTCGGCCTGTGCCGTTATCTTCTCTTCCTTAATAGGCGATATGGTGCCTGCTCAGATCCGGGGACGGTATTTCGGCTTCCGCGGCATGATTCTGACCGGTGTTGGCAGCTTGTCGCTGTTTATTGGCGGGCAAATACTCGAAGCACTTCCCGGGGCTGCCGGCTTTAATTTCCTGTATTGGATATGCGCTGTTTGTGCTGCTATGAATGTGATCGCTTATTTATTTTATCCGAATCTTCCTTTCGAGAAATCCCGGGAGCCTGACAAAATGAAGCAGTTTTTGCTGCCTTTTCGCAGTCCTTTTTTTCTCAAAGTGATGTTATTTGTTTCCTTATGGCTCTTTATCCTTGGGATTGCAGCTCCTTTCTTCAGCTTTGTGATGTTGGATATCATGAAGATTAGTTACAGATGGGTATCTGTGGTGACGATGGTGCAAACTGTAGTTATGATGGCCAGCCTCTACCTGTGGGGTAACTTGAATGCGAAATATTCGACCCGCACTTTGCTGCTTTGGACGTTTCCTATCTTTGCTTTGTCTTGTTTATTATGGGGCGGGCTGCTGTTCCTGCCCGTGCTCTTGGTTTTGTTTGTTGTGCATATTATGTTTGGAATCGGTGCGGGAGGATTTAATTTATTGATCTTCAATTTTATGATCGGCGATACGCCGAAGAGTGACCGGCCTATGTTTATCGCTGTTTTTTCGGCCTTGACGGGGCTATTCGGTTTTATTGGACCTCTTGCGGGAGGGCTGGTTTATAAAGGGCTTTCCGACTCCCCTCTGTGGGTTCAAACCTACGGCATTTCCACGTTTGCCGGGGTTATTTTGTTGCTGCTGGCCCTTCTGTTGGGACCCTATATCTTCAAGGATCCAAACCAGTATTCAGAAATTTAACAGCCATCTACTGGAGGTGCTTTTAATGTTCAAATACCGTGTCGATCATGAGATAGATCTTGCTTTATTGGAAGCAGGACATGCAGAAAAGTTATTCCAGTTAATATCCCGCAGCAGGGATACCCTGCGGCAGTGGCTGTATTTTACAGATAAGATTATTAGTATTGAAGATGCAAGATCCTTTATTGAATCAAGCTTGTTTAATTATGAAGCCAACGATGGATTTTCCGCGGGTATTTGGTACCAGGACGAATTAGCTGGAACGATTGGGTTTCATCGAATGGATACCGTCAACAGGAAAGTGGAGATGGGTTATTGGTTAAGCAAGGATTTTGAAGGTAGGGGGGTCATGACCAGAAGCTGCAAAGCTATGATGCAATACGCCTTTGTAGCTTTGAATGTGAATCGGGTCGAACTCCGTGTCGGGGTAGATAACATCAAGAGTAGAGCGATTCCGGAGAGGTTGGGCTTTCAATTGGAAGGAATTTTGCGGCAGGCCGAGTGGGTAAACGGCCACTTTATTGATAATGCGATTTACGGTATGCTTATAGAGGACTGGATTAAGTTGGCCCGAACTGTTTAGCTTAAAGTAACCGACGCACACTTGACGGTGTGATATAATGTAACCATCATTGCAACATTAAAGGAGTTGGATTTTTTGCGGTACACGGCAATGGGGAAAATCGGGTATCCGGTATCGTCGCTTGGATTTGGAGCGATGAATTTACCGGGGGTTCCGCTCGAACAAGCAAGAGCAGCCTTAAATTATGCACTCGATCATGGAGTGAATTACATAGATACTGCCGCAGCCTATGGCACCAGTGAAGAAATTATCGGGGAAAGTATATCTCACCGAAGGAACGAATATTTTCTTGCCACCAAGACAGGGGAGAGGGATTATACGCAAGCCAAAGCACAAATTGAGCGCAGCCTGGTCAGGATGCGGACCGATCAAATTGATCTGCTGCAAATTCATTATGTTAATTATGTGCATGAATTCAAGCAGATTATGGGGGAGAACGGGGCCTATTTGGCCGCCATGGAGGCGAAGCAGCAAGATAAAATCCGTTTTATTGGAATCACGGGGCATCGACCCGAATTGTTAGCCAAATGGATTAGTAAAGAACAATTTGACCAAGTGTTGTTTCATTTAAACCTGGCTCAACCCTTTGCATTGAAGGAATTGATCCCAACCCTAAGTCGATTAAATATGGGCAGAGTGGCCATGAAGCCTCTATCCGGAGGATTTATTCAACCTGTTGATAAGGCTGTACGGTTTCCATTCAGTCAAGACGTCCATGTGACCATATCGGGAATGGTAAGTGTGGCTGAAGTCCAGGAAAATATAGCTGCCATGGAACATGAGGTCTTAGCCCCGGAACGATTAGAACTTGAGCATTTAGCGGAAGAACTGGGAACCCATAACTGCCGCCGCTGCAACTATTGTTCATGCCCATTAGACATCAATATTCCGGATATTATGATCTCCAGCAGGATTCGGGAAAAGTTCGGTTTACTGCCAAGAGGAGAAGCATTTTACGCCAAACAAAAGGATAAAATTATGTCCTGTGCCGACTACGAGCCTTGCAAGGTAACCCCGCTGTGCCAGCAGCAATGTCCATACCACTTACCTATGCGTAAAGTTATTATCGAAGCGGGAGCCTACGTTTGACGGACTTAAGAAATTGAAGGAGAAGGAGAGCCCTTATGCCCTATGTTTTGAAAAACAGAAATACCTCGGAAATTTTTTCGTGCAATTTAATCAATAAGTATGATTTTGAGTACCACGGTGCCAAGTCATGGGAAGAAGAGGAGGAAGCTATTAACGAATCTATTCCTTTTCTGGAGCTGAATGTTCCCGGTGAAATATCCGGTTGGGAAATTTATAAAGTAGATGAAATGAAGATGAAGATGTTTAATGTGAAATTAAACAATAATCCGGCCAGAAGGCTGTTCCTTGATGCGGACGGAAAAGCATTTATAACCGCGGATAACTGAGAAAAGATGCTTTTTATACTCTTTATGTGCTGTTCGCGCTATGCTCTGCTGCGTTTTTTCCGGCGGTATAACCAGTCGTGAAGGCTGCAGTGATATTATACCCGCCTGTATAACCGTGGATGTCCAGGATTTCCCCACAAAAGAATAAACCTCTCATCACTTTGGATTCCATTGTTTTGGGATCGATTTCCTTGAGGTTAACTCCACCGCCTGTAACAAAAGCTTCTTCAATAGAAAGAGTTCCATTAATCTCAATGGGAAAGGCCTTCAATAGCTTGGCCATATCCAACCAGGGTTGTTTAGGAATATGGTCATAAGTAATTTCCTCTTTCAAACCGGATTTTCGCAGAATAAGAGGTATCATCTTTTCCGGCA
>DASWUO010000012.1:0-3467 GCA_036401615.1 Bacilli bacterium
GCAAGGGACGATCGGAATTGGGCATACGCGCTGGGCCACCCATGGTCGGCCTTCTGATGTGAACTCCCATCCGCACACGGACAATTCGAGCAAGTTCTCGGTGGTGCATAACGGAATTATTGAAAATTATATTTTTCTAAAAGAAAGCTTGATCGCCAAAGGGCATATTTTTCTATCGGATACGGATACGGAAGTCATTTCCCATCTGATTGCCGAGGAGTACAACGGGAACATTGAGCAGGCGGTGCAGCGTGCGGCGAAGCAGATGCGCGGAGCTTATGCGCTTGCGGTGCTGACCGAATATGAGCCGGAGAAGCTGATTGCGGTGAGGTATGCCAGTCCTTTGATCATTGGGGTGGGCGTGGGCGAGAACTTTATCGGTTCGGATATTCCGGCCATCCTCGAGTATACGCGGGATGTGTATATTCTGGATGATGGCGAAATGGCGGTGCTAACCAAAGATCGTGTCGAATTAATGACTCTTGAGGGGAAATTTATTTCTAGGGCCATGTATCGTGTCGAATGGGATATCGTGACCGCGGAAAAAGCCGGGTATGATCACTTCATGCTCAAAGAGATCCACGAACAGCCGAAGGCGTATCAGGACACCATGGGTGCGCGCATGAATGATGCGGGAACCCGCATTGTGATGGATGAGGTGAAGATGACGGCAGCAGATATTGCGGCCATCAAGCATGTGCACATCGTGGCGTGCGGCACCGCTTATCATGCAGGTCTTGTCGGGAAGAATATCATCGAAAAACTCATCCGCATCCCCGTAGAAACCGATGTGGCTTCTGAGTATCGTTATCGTTCACCCATCATTACCCCCAATACCCTCGTTATCGTTGTCAGCCAATCCGGTGAAACTGCTGACACCTTGGCCGCTCTTCGCGAGGCCAAACGCCACGGTGCCCGAGTCATCGCCATCACCAACGTTGTCGGCAGCTCTGTCTCGCGCGAAGCGGATGATGTTATCGCCACCTGGGCTGGCATGGAAATCGCCGTCGCCTCGACCAAAGCGTACACTTCGCAGTTGATCGCTTTCTTCTTGCTCGGTCTGTACTTCGCTCAGACGTTGGGTACACGTGATTCAGCTTTTATTGCGGAAGCCATTACGGCGATGAAAGAACTACCTGCGCAGGTTCGCCAAATCCTGGACAAATCCGAAGCCGTCAAAGCCTATGCGGATGAGATTGCCAAACACGAAAGCCTCTTCTTCATCGGCCGCGGTGTCGACTTCGCCATCGCCCAGGAAGGATCTTTGAAGCTGAAGGAAATTTCCTATATTCACTCTGAAGCTTATGCTGCGGGCGAACTGAAACATGGGACCTTGGCCCTCATCGAAGAAGGAACTCCGGTGATTGCTTTGGCCACCCAAGAAGACACCTTCGAGAAAACCATCAGCAACATCAAAGAAGTCAAAGCCCGCGGCGCCAACGTTCTCGGCATCACCGATGACCTCAACCACGAGCTGATCAAGTCGGTGGATCAGGTGTTTTCGATCCCGAAGACGCTGGATCTGTTGACCCCGGCTTTGTCGGTGATCCCGCTGCAGATGCTGGCGTATTACGCTTCGTTAGCCCGTGGCAACGATGTTGATAAGCCGAGGAATCTGGCTAAGAGTGTAACGGTGGAGTAGGTAGTTAAAAAATAATCGTTTTCTTCATGAATGCGTTAAATAAACCTTGTAACTGAAAAATATAAATTGTAACTGGCGAATATAGTTTAGTTAGTAACTGAGTAATAAAGATTGTAACCATCTTTGAGAGAATAGTGACACCCAGAAAAGTCCTGATGAAATCATCGGGACTTTTCTGCAATCTAGTTTTGCCGTTACTGGAGGCCGTCTATAGCACTTGATCGGTAATATCAATTCCGGTTTTACGGATTTCTTCCACAAAAAAATGATCGGCTTCAAATTGTTCCGGAGAGAAAGGAAACGGCTGGAGGTCAGCAGTAAGACTTGAATAATGTCTCCATCCAAATAGATCCATTTTTTCATGGAGAGGTGATTTACCAAAGTCAGGTGAAACAACAGCTAAATCAATATCGCTATCTTCTGCAGCAGTTCCTTTGGCATAAGAGCCGAAAAGGACAATTTTATCAATTTTTATCTTGGTACGGATATATTGAACGTATTTCTGAATCTCGATTAAGTAGTCTGTTGTTCGATCCATAAGAGGATTTCCTCCGTTTTATCAAGAATATTTTGAAATTCTTTCACCTCATTTTTAATCCCATTATATCACATTAATCTCAAGGTGTTGTCGTGATCGCGGATATAATTCGGGGGTGTGGCGATATTTACAGGTAGAATCCAGATCTCATCAAAAGAGCTAGTGGAGAGTTTAAATCAGACCTCAGATCCCGTTACCTACAAATACTTTAAAATTACCTTAAAATGATTGAAAAAATCATAATAATGATTTATAATATCATTATATTGAAAAAAGGAGCGAAATTATGACATTATTCGGAAAATTAACCTATCCGGAAATTGGGGCGCAGCCTGAAGCCCTTACTGCCGCTTTGAAACAGCTGCAAGCACAGAAGGAATGGGTCAAACAATATGTGGGCAACCCTCTTTATTCGGAAGTGATTTTTATCGGATCAGGTTCATCTTATTATCAGGCGCTTGTTATGGCTTCCACTTACCGCAAATGGACAGGAAGAAAGGCTTCAGCTTACCCGTCTTCGGAGATATTTCTGTTTCGTGGCCAGGCAGTTGCGAAAGGGTATCCTGTGTTAGTTGTGGGCGTGTCCAGATCAGGGGAATCCACGGAGGTTCTTCTTGCTTTAGAATCCGTAAAAGGTTTACCTGACTGGATAACATCCGGGATTACGTGTTACGACAAGAGCGCTATGGCTTTAATGACGGATTGTTTGCTTTCGCCGCTGGGACAGGAGCAAAGCACAGTAATGACCAAATCCTTCAGCAGTATGACTTTTATGATGCAAGCCGCCATTGCCGGAGCCGCCGGAAATCAGGAAATGACCAGACAGCTTGAGGAAGTCTCCAATAGGGCTGCAGGGGTGGTGAGCCATTCTCAACAAATAATCGAAGCCCTAATTAATAATCATGATTTTAACAAATATATTTATTTGGGTATGGGTACTTACAGAGGATTGGCAGAAGAAGCCAGCTTAAAAATCAAGGAAATGTCCTATGTGTGGACAGAAAACTACGGAACCCTGGAATTCAGGCACGGCCCTAAATCCATTGTGGATCCCGGGACTTTCATCTGTTTATTGGTGTCGGAACAGGCAAGATCCTACGAGCTTAAAGTTGCGCAGGAAATGAAAGAATTTGGAGCCTACGTCCTGTTAATCACAGCGGAACAAGCTTCAGACACTGCTTTTGCCGATAAGGTCTTGGAAATTGGCGGTAAACATCTATCCGATGAAGCCAGGACTGTTTTATATCTTCCGGCACTGCAATATTTAGGTTATTATACAGCTATGAA
>DASWUO010000013.1:0-5676 GCA_036401615.1 Bacilli bacterium
TATTTCCGGACGCATCAGAAGGACAACAACATCTCGCTGGTCGCTACCGACTACCGTACGAAGAAATTGATATGGAATGTCATTCAGTACGTGAACACTCATTATATCGACGACTTGTCGCTCGAAACGCTGTCTCAGCAATTCTACGCCAGTGTATCGGCTATTAGTCTAGCCTTCAAAGAGGTCGTAGGTACGACATTTCTCCATTACCTGCACAACCTCAGAATTCGGAGGGCAACCGGGTTGCTGCTGAACACAAATATGTCGATACTCGATGTGGCGTTGGAAACCGGGTTCCAATCATTCCGGACGTTTTCCCGAGTTTTCGTCAAGACGAAAGGGATCACACCCCGGGAATACCGGCTTAAAGCTTTAAAGGAGCTGCCTCGGAGCCATCCTCCTCTACCGAAAAAACCACGGGTTACTCGGGTTATTCCTCCAAGAGTTCCGTAATCCTCCTAGCGATTCCGACCGCAGTGCTCGCTTCCTCTGTGGTAATAAGAGCTGGCCTGTTGGTCACAATTGCCTGAACGAAATGGGCAAGCTGCCTGTAGTAGGGGTCGTAGTGCTCTGGAGATTCAGGAATAACGACTCCTTTCCTCGAAGCATCAGGTTCCCCATTCTCCTCTTCGCCCGGGGACTCTGGTTTTCCGCTTTCGCAAGCGATGACGCCCCTTTCGCCGATGATTTCCAGTTCCGTTTGAAATGCTGAAGCACCCCAGCAGGCCTCCAATGTTACATCTGTTCCATTAGCGTATGTGAGGGAGGCTGATACGATTTCCATTCCCGCGTGCGATGTTCTGTTTGCACTGATCTGGCTGATACTGTCTCCAAGCAGCCATAGGATGTAATCGATATCGTGAATCATGAGATCGAACACGATTCCTCCGCTTTTGGCCCGGTCCAGAAACCAGCTATTCTCCTTGGGCATTAGGCTCACTCTTCTAGCTTTCGCTGATATGATCCCCCCGGCTTCACCCGACCGAAGCCTTTCGCAAATACCTGCATATTCAGGGAAAAATCGCACCACGTGGGCAACAAATACCCGAACGCCTTTCTCTGCGCTTCTCTTCATTACCTCCCGGCAATCCTCTTCGTTAAGCGCCAGCGGTTTTTCGCAAATCACGTGTTTTCCCGCGTTCAACGCCTCAAGAATATGTCTCTTGTGCAAATATGTCGGTGTGGTCACACAAACGATATCCAGCTCCGGCCGGGCAAGCATATCGGCATACGAACTATATACTTTCGCTTGCAGACTATCCGCCAATGCCGCCACCTTAGAAGGCTCCGGGTGGCATACCGCAGAAACCCTGACCCCTTCCATTTTCGCAAGCCGGTCCGCATATACGCCGCCCATTGTTCCGCATCCGATTAAACCAATATTCATCCCATCCCTCCTCCTAAAGCCATCTTATAACAATTCGAGGAAAACAATGGTCAGATTTGTATCCGAAACGGTCAATTCATACAAGATTGGGGCTTCTAACAATATATAAAGAGACCTCTTCACCATGAAGGGTCTTTTAAATTATACTCTATTTTATATTTTCAATTTAATCGAAATTTTGGAAAATAATTTAGCCTTACCTAACAATCTCAACCTGCTTCAATTTCCCGCGGCACTTGCCGCAGCCGAACTTACGTGTATTCACTTTGCGTTTACGCAAATATTCGAACCGGCAGCTTATGCATTCCAAGCGATACCGATACGGTTCAACACGTTTGACCCCCACCGGTAAAGATTTGCAAAACCGAGTGCCTCCCACTGATTTCAATAACATCTTGAAATCGGAATCACGGTGTTTATAACCCTTCTTCATGATATGCAGGTGATAATGGCAAAGCTCATGCTTGATGATCTTCTCGGTCTCTTCGGTCCCATGCAATTCGTACTGCAGCCAGCTGATGTCGATATTATGATTTTTTGTAAAATATCGCCCGCCCGTCGATCGCAGCCTCCGGTTAAACGAGGCTATGTGTAGAAAGGGTCGGCCAAAATACTGCAAAGACAGCCGCTCCACCCAATCCTGCAATTGTTGATCCTCCACAACCCTTTCCTCCCCTTGTAACGGTCCATTCCCTTGGATTAGTGCGGTTTTTCCGCGATAAATCCTCTCAGGGAGCCGATCTAACACGTTTTCCCTATATTTTGTGTGTGGCTTACTTGAATTTTAACCTGCCCATGCGGTAAACTGTCAAGTAGAATGTGAAGAATGTTAGAAATTGAAGGGAGCTTCCAAACCCCCATGCCGAAGATGAGGTACCTTATCCTTAAATTAAACGAACAGCTGCAATTTGTTGAAATGCCATCTTCCTATGCCTATCAATTAACCGCATTGCATCAACGCCTGCACAAGGAGATCGACAAGTTGACCGCCAACAATGTACCTGCCCTGCCGTATGTTGCAGCAGAGTGCGATAGTTTGGAGATGGTCGATGGGCTTCTTACCGTAACAGGCGGTTTGGATTACATCAATCAATTGGAGCAAGCATTCTCCAGCATTAACGAGAAAGCTTACCCCCTCATTTCTTTGTTAACCGAAATCCGCGCCCTGCAAGCCCAGTTGGAGCAATGGTACGAAGAAGACGCCGAAGGGTTTTCCGCTTAGTTGCCTAGTTGCCTAGTTGCTAATTGCTAAATTGCTAAGTTGCCTAGTTGCTAAGTTACCTAGTTGCCTAGTTGCCTAGTTGCTTAATTGCTTAATTGCTTAATTGCTAAGTTATCTAGTTGCTAAGTTTGGACTTGCTCCTGCAGAAATTACCTGAGGACTCCTTCATCAATTCACCGCTAGGACCTGCACCCTCCCCCTGATTAGCCCATACCTTAGTAGATAGAAAAGAATTTTTACGCTAAATGCTAAGGAAGGGGCTGCAACTATGCCACATTGGCTGTGTAACCAATTACTGAAAGCCTACCATAAGAAGGATCTCCGCCAAATTCGTTATCTGAACGATTGCTGGTTTTTTTACCGTACCAAGGGGATGGATAGGGAGGACGCTGCGCTCATTTATTCACGTAATTCATGAGATGTTAATTAATGCGTTGAATGATTTGAATGAGTTAAATGCGTTGAATGCGTTGAATGCAGAGTCATGAAATGAACTTATGGCACAAATATGCAAACTTCAGGATTCAAATTACCATAATATTTGTATTCTTCCTGTAATTCAAGCAGTTATTGCAAGGTTATGCTTTATTGGAGAGTGACCATACCTCAATACGGCATATCTTGCTTTATCTGCTTTATTATTAAGTAAACTATTCATCATTATTGCACAACTAATCGTGACTATCGCAGTAAATTGCCATCAACCCGCCCAATCAAACTATTTCAAATAATTCTTATAAAAACAGCTTGATTTTTTACCAAATCCGTAATAATATATACTAATATTAAACATTATTGGGAGTGAAGCACACCCCGATTATCGGCAGATGACTTGCCTAATCGAGTTGTGTTTTTTTGCGTCTACATTTGATATTTGTTAAAAAAATTACTTTGAAGGAGGAACTATGATGCACCCTGAAGTCACTAAGTTTATTAAAGCTTTTGAAGAAAAAGCCTTAAGGATCGGACAATATCGCAAAACTTTGGGCAAATATGAAATATTCTTTTTGCAGTATGTTTGGGGACCTGTTTTTCAATACAATTTTGATGGACTATCTGCCGAATACCCGCTAAAGGACTTTAAGGGAGGTGATCGATTTATAGATTTTGTTTATACTAGAGGCGGGATTCGCCTGATTATTGAAATTGATGGATTTACCACACATGCCCGAGATATCTCCCCCGGAGAATTCAGTGACCATCTGATGAGGCAGAATGACTTAGTTCTTGCCGGCTGGTTGATTTTGCGATTTTCCAATGATCAGGTAGAGAAACGGGCTGTTATTTGTCAAAGGCAAATCATGCAAGCCATAGGACATTGGTGGACTTTATCGCACGGTGCATCTTCTTCCACAGAAATGGAAGTATGGGCGCTGCGGAAACGCCTTCTAATCCAATATGCCATACGCCAAGAAGGCATTATTCGATGTATTGATGTTGCCAGGGAATTTAATATCGTCAATCGAACAGCTCATTCCTGGCTCACCCGTTTCGTTAAAGAAGGTATTCTAGCTGATGTACGTCCGAACAAAAGGACCGTAGGTTACCGCCTAATGGGATATAGCCATAAGACAGGGTAATCTCATTGTTAATTGATATAATTAATTGATATTGTTAATCTTATTAACCTGCTTACTCACTGCTTTTTCACTGTTTACTTACTGCTTTTTCATCGTCAAGCTGACCCGGCCCTTCTTCAAGTCCACGCCAAGCACCCACACGGTGACGATGTCGCCAATGGACACTACATCCATGGGGTGTTTTACATACTTATCGCTAAGCTGTGAGATGTGCACCAAACCGTCGTTCTTGATCCCAATGTCAATGAAGGCCCCGAAATCAATCACGTTCCGCACGGTTCCCTGCAGTTCCATTCCTGGTGAGAGGTCCTCTAACTTTAATACATCTGTATGAAAAATAGGCAGCGGCAGCTCCTCACGAGGATCGCGTCCCGGCCGGATTAAACTGTCCATGATGTCCTTCAGGGTAGGAACCCCTACACCAAGCTGTGTGGCCACCGCGGTGGGTTCCAACGATTTAAGCTTGTCCTTTAATTCCTCTGAACCCAACTGCTGCAGCTCGAGCCTTAATTCCTTAAACAGCTTGTCGACGACATCATAAGATTCCGGGTGAATGGCTGTATTATCCAAAGGGTTCTTCCCGCTGCTGATCCGCATGAAGCCTGCGCATTGTTCGAATGCTTTGTCTCCCAGACGGGGAACTTTACTTAACTGTTTGCGGCTGTTGAATTTCCCGTTTTCCTCACGGTACTTCACTATATTCTTGGCAATGGTGCTGTTGATTCCGGAAATGTAGGATAACAGCGAGGCGGAAGCTGTGTTTAAATCCACTCCGACATGGTTTACCGCGGATTCCACAACCCCCTTCAAGCTTTCTTCGAGCAGCTTCATGGATACATCGTGCTGGTACTGGCCCACGCCGATGGCTTTGGGATCAATCTTCACGAGCTCAGCCAATGGATCCTGCAAACGCCGGGCAATCGATAAGGCGCTGCGCTCGGAAACATCAAGGTCGGGAAATTCTTCCTGGGCTAATTTTGATGCTGAATACACACTGGCTCCAGCTTCGCTAACGATAATGTATTTCAGTTGGCGGTGCTTCTGTCTGCCGATGACATCAGCAATAAATTGTTCTGTTTCGCGGGAGGCTGTACCATTACCAATGACGATGAGTTCGATATGATATCGTTCAATAAGAGCAACTATAATTTTTTCGGCTTCGGCCACTTTATGATTGGGCGCTGTGGGGTAGGTTACGGCCACTTCGAGCATTTTTCCGGTCTCATCTACAACGGCGAGCTTACAGCCTGTCCGAAAGGCCGGGTCGACGCCAAGGACAACCTTTCCCTTAATAGGCGCTTGCAGCAGCAAGTTTCTTAGGTTCTCGGCAAAAATCTGGATCGCTTGGATCTCCGCTTTTTCCGTCAATTCGTTGCGTACTTCACGTTCGATGGAGGGGGCCAGCAGCCGCTTATAAGCGTCTTCGATCACGGCCAGCAGGGTATCCTTCACAATGGACTCCCCTTTAATGTACTGCCTGGCGATAT
>DASWUO010000014.1:0-3737 GCA_036401615.1 Bacilli bacterium
GCTCCATGGCACTCCATGGTGTATCACGGCTTTCCAAAACACGCATAAGCAAAGTGCAGCAGGCAGCCATCTTGGACATGGCCGAAAATTCACTGGCCAACAAAACAAGCTCCACCCGCTGTTCCAGCGTTTCCTTGCTCAGTGTTAATTCCTCATATAATTTATAAACACCGGCATTAATCCTGCGCACTTGACTCCAAACCGTCACTTCAGGATGGATTCCCGCTTCAATAATTACAATTCTTGCCCAGTGGTGCAAAGCTTTAAGAATTTGGCTGTAGGCATCCAGCGTATGCCCTTCCTGTAAATAATCCCGGCTCTGCAGATACGTCCTGAGAAACATGGAAAATTCAATAAGCAGCTTCTGCTCGCGCATCCATTGAGGAAATTCCAGCAGCCTGTGTCTTAGACCTTCCAAATAAGTTTCCCGGTCCAATAAAATCTCCCCTTGTATAATCCATTGGATAACGCTGCGATTCGTGCCGTTTACAATCCACGCCTCCAAACCTTCAGGATGAATTCGCCGTTCTTGTATCCTGTAATTTTCTTTTATATAATGAGAGGTGTAATTCGTGTAGTTTAAAAGATCTCTGTTTTCTGAAATGATCAGGAACAACAAATCGTAACCGTCCACAAGCGGTGTCACTTTATTCGGATTCTCCACAACCAACACACTTCTCACATTAATGTCACCGGAAAATCGCTTGGCGAAATAAGCTTTGACTTCTTTCACTTCATGCACCATCCTTTAGGTCATCCAATTTAGAAAATAAATATCACTTATCTTTATTTCTACGGTATGCTTTCGGTTTCCTGCAATGAAATGATAACAATGTAAAATATGGAGGTACGGCATGCTCTTAAAATCAAGCAAAATTAATGAATTTCGGCTTTGGGGCTTACTATTAACTATGGCAGGTATGGGGATTATGATTTTAGGAACGTCAGGACTTATCTTCTGGGGACAGAAAGGGGCCTTGTTCTCATCCATCTTTCTGGTTATTGGCATGATTGGTATGATCGCGAGTATGGGCATTTATTTCTGGGCAGGCATTCTCTCCACAAGCGCTATTGCGTTGGAATGTCCAGAATGTGGCAAACAAACAAAGCTGCTCGGTAAAACGGACCGGTGCATGTTTTGCAAAACCATCATTTCTGTTGATCCAGTCTATGCTCCGAAGGAAACAACGGATTAATTAATCAAACGCCTAGGGCTTTGTTTCCAATTCTTGTGCAATCAGATTCCAGATATCCGGAGTTTCAAACCCTCTCCTCCACGAGGCCACTCCGGCTAAATGATGTTTCTTAACCAACTCCACCCTCGCTTTCATCGAAACTTCATCTTCGATCCAAATTTTGTTTACCTTACCGTCTTCAGTGTATTCTACATAATGTTGACCCATGTCCGGCAAGAATAAGGGAGTCAGCTTATATTTCTCAATGATGCTGTCCACGGTCTCCATGGAAACAGCCTTGGAGGTTACGCTGGTTTTTCCATCTACGGTTTGTTCGGTCCATATTCGGGTATAATAAGGTACACCCAGCACCAGCTTAGAGGCCGGCACACCATCCTCTTCCATAATAGCAAGTATCCCTTTCTCTACCCAAGGCAACGAGGCTACAGACCCGGCTGTGGGACTGGTGGCCCAATGTTCATCATAGGTCATGACCATCATATAGTCCACCACTTCCCCAAGGGCACTGCGGTCAGCGAATAGAGACCACATTTCACTTCCGCCCCGGATGGTTACATCAATGGAAACGACCAATCCCTGCTCATGCAGCAGTGGTGTCAATTCCCGCACAAATTGAGTAAGGTTGGCCTGATCTTTCAAATACATGTTCTCGAAATCGATATTAATCCCCTGCAAATTATAAGAATCGGCATAGGCAAGCAGCTGTTTAACCATTTTCATCCTTTTATCATATGTCGCTAAAGCTTCTGTAGTCCAATCGGGGTTAAATCCGTTGCTGAACAATCCCCAGATCTGCAGGCCCCGGGCATGGGCCCACTTCACATAGGTCGGATCCGCCAGATTGTTGATATTGCCTTCGCCGTCTGTTAAATGAAACCAGGTCGGACTAACGACATTCAGTCCATTCATTCCACCCAATTTGCTCGAATCCGCCGTTTTCTTAACCACATGCTCCCATGTTAAATTTATCTTCCCGCCCGAGGGTTTCCAAGGCACATAAACAGGGGGTTTCACCGCAGGTGAAGGGATAACTTCAATGCGGCTGAATTGAACATGGGCTTTCTCCGCAAAGCCCATATAGCCGTTGTCCAGTTGGATTCGATACCAACCATCGTCCGTTTCTTCCCAAATGATGATCTCCGTTCCATAGGATAGATCAGCATAAATAGGCGCCTTAATAGAAGGCTTAGACCGCATGGGTACGCTAGGTTCCGGTTGGCCTTCCTCTTGTACCGCAGCATCGGGATCCCGGGGATCTGCGGCAACGGCTCCCCACTGGAGAGCATCCCCTGCCCTTATCATCCAAACGACACCCGTTTCAGGGATTTCCCTCAGCTCCACTGCATAGTAGTCCAGCAATGGTGTAGTCGGCAAATAAATGGTTTCCTCCTGCTTCTCTACAGAAAACCTTAGATCGAAAGGACGCTCATTCATCATTCCGGTCAATTGTCCGGTCTTTAGACGCAGCACTTTGTCTTTCGTTGTAACAATAACAGATTGGGTTGTTTCCTCAAACAAAATGGCGGGATCCAAGAAACTCTTAACCGTGTCAAAAGGTATCTTCAATGCTTCCTGCTCACCTATCGCTGTAAAAGGCATCATTTCACCTTGGTAGAGGATGGGCTTAGGAAGTCCGTTAAACTGCTGCAGCGGATTCAGATACTCCGTGTTGGGTCTGCCTTTATTCCAATTAAGATAATATAAAAGTCCGCCAAGAACAATTAGCATTCCTAGAACCAGCATGAATAAATAGAAAATAACCCGGTTAAATATCGATTTCCCGGGTTGCGATCTCGGTGCAGTTATCACTGTACCAAATTCCTTGAATTTTCACATGGGTGACAAGTACCGTAAACTTCCATCCGGTAGCCGCGGATGACAAAACCGGTTTCCTCTGCTGCTGCTTGTTCAACTTCATGCAGCGGAGGGTATTCAAAGTCCTTGATCATCCCGCAGCTTTCACAGATAGCATGATAATGCTCTGTCATATCCGCATCAAACCGGCTTGCACCGTCCCCGTAGGTAAGTTCTCTTACCAATCCGGATTCCATGAAAACTTTTAAATTATTATAAACGGTGGCAACACTCATATTGGGAAATTTATTCTCTAATGAACGAAATATCTCATCAGCACTTGGATGTGCTTTCGTATCTAGTAAATGGGATAGAATGGCATGACGTTGCGGAGTCATCCGAACACCCGTTACTTTTAGTTTTTCCAAAGCTGTTTCCAAACGGGATATCATAAGAATCCTCCTTTCGCCCACTCGCACGAATAAACATCTACCCCCATTTTACGTGCCGCTGAAACACTTTGTCAATCGATCTGGAGATTTTATGTTCTGGGTATTTATTACTCCGTACTTACTTCACGGACACCTTGGATTTTGCGAATTTCCTCAATCAATGGAATTAAAACTTTGTGCTTCGTTAACCTAACAGAGAATACGATGCAGATGATTTCCGGGTGATGCGTTACGGCTTCATTCTCATGAGGATTTTGCTCAATGCTTATTTTGCGGATTTTAATTTTTCTGGTTG
>DASWUO010000015.1:0-12197 GCA_036401615.1 Bacilli bacterium
CCCGTCAGGTTGCGTTGGATATACTGACCAAAGTAGAACAAGAACAGGCCTACAGTAATATTCTCCTTAACCAAATGTTGATTAAACACCAGATTTCCCGGGCAGATGCCGGACTGGTTACAGAAATTGTGTATGGAACCATTCAACGGTTAAATACGATTGATTATTTCCTGAATCCCTTTTTGACTAAAGGTTTAGGCAAGCTGGAGCCATGGGTTCGTTGTCTCTTGCGGATGAGTTTCTACCAAATGCATTACTTAGAACGCATCCCGGAACACGCTATTGTGAATGAAGCGGTTAATATAGCCAAGGATAAGGGGCATCAAGGGATTTCCGGCATGGTCAACGGTGTTTTACGAAACATTCTTAGACAAAAAGAACAATTTGCCATTCCAGACAACCTAAGTCTTGTGGAACGATTATCTTTAGTTCATTCCCATCCCAAATGGATGGTGAAGAAGTGGATAGAACAATATGGTGAGACGGTTGCTGAACAAATTTGCAAATCGAATAATCAACCTCCCCATGTCAGCATACGAGTAAACAAAGACAAGCTTGATCGGGATTCGATGATCAAACAATTACAGGAAATGAACATCTCTGCTTATCTTTCGACACTTTCGACCAGTGGAATTATTGTTGAGAATGGCGGGAATATGGCATTGACCTCTTGGTACGAGAAGGGAGAAATTTCGATCCAAGATGAAAGCTCCATGTTGGTTGCCGATGTGGTGGATCCTCAACCTGGCATGACAGTATTGGATTGCTGCGCTGCACCGGGCGGAAAATCAATGCATATGGCTGAGAAGATGTCTAATCAAGGAAAAGTATGGGCGAACGATGTCCATGAACATAAACAACAGTTAATCCGTTCTCAGGCGGAACGTTTGGGACTTTCTTGTATTGAAACGATGGTAAGTGACGCCAAGGAACTATCCAAGCAATTCGCAGACCATTCCTTTGATCGCATACTATTGGACGCCCCTTGTTCCGGTCTTGGAGTGATCCGTCGAAAACCCGATCTCAAATGGACTAAGAAAGAGGCAGATATATCTGCGATAGCAGAAATGCAGTTAGAGTTAATGAATTCCATCCAGCCCTTGCTGCGCCCCGGAGGAGTGCTGGTATACAGCACATGCACCTTGCAATATGAAGAAAATCAAGCTGTCATTGAGCAATTCCTTAAACAGCAGCCGTCTTACGCTCTGGATCCTGCCCTGGAACAGCTTTTAACTAAAGCAGTCGCGGGTGAGAGTGTGGCCACGCCGGGCATGATACAGATTCTTCCCCATCAACACCATTCCGATGGTTTTTTTATTGCACGGCTGCTGCGTAAATAACCCTCTTTATGTAACTGTCAACTTTGTGGTAGTATTAGTAAGACGAAACAGGAAAACAATATATAGAATAAATATAACAGTGGGTTGTGATGGTATATGAAACCGTTCATTTATGATCTAACATTGGAGCAGCTGCAGAGCTGGGCAAAGGAAAACAATGAACCGGAATTTCGGGCCGGGCAAATTTTCGATTGGGTATATGTTAAGCGGGTAAACAGCTTCGATGAAATGTTAAATTTGTCTAAAGGCTTGAGGGAAAAGCTTGAAGAACAATTTCAATTTGTGACTTTAAAGGAAATTACCCGATTCGAATCCAAGGATGGCACAATTAAATTCCTTTTCGGTCTGGGCGATGATAATGCTATAGAAACCGTCATAATGAAGCACAGCTATGGCAATAGCGTTTGTGTCACTACTCAAGTAGGCTGCAAGATAGGCTGTACCTTCTGTGCTTCAACCTTGGGAGGTCTTAAACGAAACCTGACGGCTGGGGAAATTGTGGCCCAAGTTGTTCAAGCCCAGAAAACCTTAGACCCCGATAATGAACGGGTTAGCAGTATTGTGGTGATGGGCATTGGTGAGCCCTTTGACAATTACGACGCTACGATGAATTTTCTGCGGATTATGATTAACGAAAAGGGTCTCAATATTGGACAAAGGCATATCACGGTATCAACCAGCGGTATTGTACCGAATATTTATAAGTTTGCCGATGAAAATACACAGATTAGTCTCGCGATCTCCATTCATGCACCCAATGATGCTTTACGCTCGAAGCTAATGCCGGTCAACCGGCGTTTCCCTTTCGCCGATGTGATGGATGCCTGCAAGTATTATGTGGAGAAAACAGGCCGAAGGATCACTTTTGAATATGCTTTAATTGGCGGAGTGAATGATCAACCGGAGCATGCCGAGGAACTGGGCGATGTATTGAAGAGTTTGAATATGCTGTGCCATGTTAATTTAATCCCCGTAAACTATGTGCCTGAACGCAATTATGTTAGAACGCCTAAAGATGACATCTTTACATTTCAACGTATATTGGAACGCAAGAAAATCAATGCAACCATTCGCAGGGAACAAGGGGCCGATATTGCGGCCGCCTGCGGACAATTGCGTGCGAAGCATATGGAGTCAACGGTGAGGTGATTGGATTACCATGGAAACAGCCTATAGGACGGATATCGGGCGAATCAGGGTTGTTAATGAGGACAGGGTACTGGTAGATAACAACCTGAATGGCTTTACATTTGCTATTGTTGCGGATGGCATGGGAGGTCATAAAGCAGGGGATGTCGCCAGCCAAATGGCCATTGAACTGATTCACCAAGAGCTCCAGCTTCTTCAAGCCGGGATGTCCGCAGAAGAATGTATGGATAAGATGAAAACAGCGGTTTCTAAGGCAAATGAATCTATCTATGCGAGTGCTGTGAATCAAGAGCAATATTACGGGATGGGGACTACAGTTGTTATTGTTCTAGTCTCCGCTGAGGGATTAATTGTTGCTCATATAGGTGATAGCCGGGTCTATAAATGGAACGGTGAACACATTAGTCAACTGACAGAGGATCACTCTTTAGTAAATGAATTGTTGAAATCCGGACAAATCTCCCGGGATGAAGCCAATCACCATCCCCGCAGAAATGTGTTGACTCGAGCGCTGGGTACCGAAGAAGTCACGGATTTAGAAATACAACATTTGCATTGGGAGCCTAACGATGTGCTGTTGCTGTGCAGTGATGGTCTTAGCGGTTTTGTAGACAAGGATCAGATGATAGAAATACTTAGAACAAACCACAATCTGGAATGGAAAGTGAATCGATTGGTGGATCGGGCCTTAGAAACCGGCGGCGACGACAACATTACAGTAATTTTACTCGCGAATGATCGCTATAGCTGGGATGAAAAGGAGGGAAATGCATGATTGGTCAAGAATTAGGCGGACGTTATGAAATTATTGAACGTATAGGTGAAGGCGGTATGGCTCTGGTGTACAAAGCACTGGATATTTTGTTGAACCGCAAAGTGGCCATCAAAATTTTACGCAACCAATACGTCAACGACGAGGAATTCATTCGCCGCTTCCGCAGGGAAGCGCAATCTGCAGCGTCTCTCTCCCACCCTAACATTGTTAGCATCTATGATGTTGGACAAGAAGGGGAAATCCACTACATTGTCATGGAATATATCGAAGGCATTAACTTGAACGATAAAATCAAGGGGAGGGGTCCCCTGCAAGTAGAGGAAGCCATCAAAATCTCCAGTCAAATATGCGACGCTCTGGATCATGCCCACCACAACCGTATCATTCACCGGGATATCAAACCCCATAATATTTTAATTGGCAAGAACGGGAGAATCAAAGTAACAGATTTCGGGATTGCCCGTGCTGCTGCATCAACGGACATTACCCAAACTGGTTCTGTGATTGGTTCAGTTCATTATTTTTCTCCGGAGCATGCCAAAGGAACCACCCAAGGGGAAGAGTCTGATTTATACTCACTGGGCATTGTGTTGTATCAGATGGTAACCGGGAAGCTGCCTTTTATAGGGGAGAGTCCCATTAGTGTAGCCCTGAAACATTTACAGGAGGATATGGAGGAGCCGCGCAAGATCAATCCCTTAATTCCTCAAAGCATGGAGAATATTATTATCAAAGCAATGCGCAAAAGACCCGATCAGCGCTATCATTCGGCAAAACAGATGCTGGATGATCTGGAGTCCTGCTTACTGCCGGAAAAAAGAAATGAACCCAAGATCGCGTTTCTGGACAATGAAGGCATAGATGAAGGCAAAACCATTGTAATCCCCGCTCTGCGCGGCAATACATTGAAATCACAGCTAAAGATTGAAGATCCAAGAGTAAGCGGCAATGAACACGCTTGGGTCGAATTAGAAGAAGCCAATAAAGGCGGATGGCTTAAAATTATTGTCTGGGCAATTGTCATTATGATTCTATTATTGCTTATGTGGTTTGGGGTCTCTTATGTCCAAAAAATGCTCGCACCGCCCCCAAGTGTGGAGGTTCCCAGTCTGGTCAACCTTACCCTTGAAGCCGCTGTCGCCAAGTTGGAAGGTCTCAACTTAAAAGCGGAACCCATTGAGTTTGTTTTCCATGACGAAATTGCCAAGAATATCGTGATTTCTAATGAAAAGACAGGCGTTACAGTTAGAGAGGAAGCCACTGTAAAATTGGTTGTCAGCAAGGGAATCGAATTATCTGTTATGCCTGATTATGTAGGAGCCTCCTGGAGAGAGATTGGCTCTGAGATTGAAGCCAGGTTCCCCGAGGAGGGTCAACTGACTGTTAAATATGTGATTAGTGATAACATACCTGCTGATGAAATTATCGAGCAGCTGCCCGAGGCTGAGGCCGAATATAATCCCAAAGACGTCCAAGTCACTATTAAGATAAGTAAAGGCAAGGGAACCTTCGAGATGCCCAACCTGATTAACTTAAAGGAAAGTGTTGTTGAGTCAATATTGGAGAAAAATGATTTGGTATTAAAGGACGGAAAGTTTGTCCACGAACCAAGCTATACACAAAAGGGACTGGTTTTTAAACAATTTCCTTTTTTACCGGGAGATCAGGTTGAACCGGGAGCCGAAGTATCCGTTTATGTCAGCAGCGGGTATCCCGAGGATGCCATTGAGTTTCCGAAGAATGTAGAAGTCAATCCCGAGGTGCCGGGTGAAAAAAGCGCCATCCGTATCATGATCAGCGATGCCCGTTCAGAGGACAGAGTATGGGGGGAAAGGGAAATTACCGAAACCCAATCTTATCCTGTAACAGTTATACTCTCCAAACAAACCAACGCGGTTATTACGGTTTACATTAATGAGAAACGTCAGGATCCGATCGTGGTAACTTATAGTGCCGCTCTGGAAGCACAGAATCCTACAGAAACTACTGAGCCTGTTGATCCAACGCCTGATCCCGATCCTGACGCAGAACCGGATCCGGATCAGGAAGTTACGGAGTAATCAATTGGATCATATTAGGGAGGCAGTAAGGAATGCCAGAAGGATTAATTGTCAAGGCATTAAGCGGATATTATTATGTACTGCCTGATGACAGCCTAACCAACACCATCCAATGCCGGGCCCGGGGTATTCTCAAGTTGAAGGAAATATCTCCATTGGTTGGAGATCGTGTCATCTATGAGTTAACAGAGAACGGGGAAGGTACGGTAGACGGTGTCCTCCCCCGGTTTTCCGAATTAACCCGTCCGACCATTGCTAACGTGAAACAGGTTGTGCTTGTTTTTTCAATAGACGAACCCGCCTTGAATATGCAATTGTTGGATAAATTTCTGGTCCATACAGAACAGGCCAATATGGAAACCATCATCTGCTTCTCCAAGCAGGATTTAATTGAACACTTCGATGTGAAGTCTAATCACGATTTGGACGTGGAACGTATCATCAAGATGTATTCGGATATCGGATACCAAACCGTCATTACAAGCGCGGTTAAAGAAGAAGGAATCGATAAGCTGTTACAGCTGCTGAAAGGAAACATCAGTGTATTTGCAGGACAATCGGGAGTAGGGAAATCTACTTTATTAAATAAGATGGTTCCCGGGCTCCGGTTGATCACAAGTAACGTCAGTAAGAAACTGGGAAGCGGGAGACATACAACGCGCCATGTGGAGCTTATCCCATTGCTCCAGGGAGGCCTGGTGGCTGACACGCCCGGTTTTAGCCAACTTGATTTTCTTAATATCGAAGCGGAGGACATTGCTTATGGATTCAGGGAATTCCGTATCTTTGCGGAGCAATGTAAATTTCGCAGGTGCTTGCATCGGAGCGAACCAGGCTGCAAGGTAATCGAAGCATTGGAGAATAAAGAGATCGAGGAAATTCGATATGGGCACTATCTCTTGTTCTTGGATGAGATCAAGGATAGAAAACGGAGGTATTAACGATGATTCGTATAGCAGCATCGATACTGGCAGCCGACTTTGCACAATTAGCGGCAGAAATCAAGGACGCGGAGCGGGGCGGAGCCGACTGGATCCATGTAGATATAATGGATGGACATTTTGTTCCCAATATGACAATGGGTCCTCTTGTGGTTAAGGCGATAAGGCCTCATACCAGGCTTCCTCTGGACGTCCATTTAATGATAGAACAGCCTGACCGGTATATTCCCGCTTTTGCAGGGGCAGGTGCTGATCTTATCTCGGTGCATACAGAAGCCTGCACTCATCTGCACCGCACCATTCAACACATCAAGGAATGTGGTGTGAAAGCCGGAGTTGTTCTAAATCCGGCAACTTCTTTAAGTTCGATAGAATATATTCTTCAGGATGTCGATCTTGTTCTGGTTATGACCGTTAACCCGGGATTTGGGGGGCAGCCTTTTATTACGGAAATGTTGGCAAAGATTAAACAATTGCGCAGCATTCTCCATGAACGCGGTTTAAATCATATCGACATTGAAGTGGATGGCGGTATAAACAGCCAAACGGCACCGTTGGTAATTGAAGCGGGAGCTAATATACTTGTAGCGGGACAGGCTGTGTTTGGCTCATTGAACCGTACAGAGGCTATAAGGGATATACGCGGTATCAATTAATTGGAATGAAGCACTTCACAGCCGCATATACATGATTACTAGAGCTATTGCCTCTCTTGTAATCATGTTTTTTTTCTAGGCACGCATTTCTCTATGCCGGAATACAATATAGGAAAAGGCCATCGTTTTATCGTGCGGCAATGAATGATCCGGAAGTAAGTATACTCCGCAAACTGTTAAGGAGGGGTAGAGATGAAGTTTTATACAATCAAACTACCGAAATTTTTAGGCGGTTTTGTTAAAGCCATTTTAGGTACATTTAACAAACATTAAGTAAGTTACAGCGTTCATCTTTGTCTTTCTTTACACAACTTTTTTATCATTGCAAAAAAAAGAAAAAAGCGCCTGGTTACAGGCGCTTTTTGGCTTAAGTGAATAAAGAAAATTCCGGACAATTAAACCCGTGCTACTTTTCCCGATTTCAATGCGCGTGTACTGACGTACACCCGTTTTGGTTTGCCGTCCACAAGGATACGAACCTTCTGGATATTAACTCCCCACGTACGCCTCGTTTTATTATAAGCCTTGGAAACATTATTTCCTTTAACCGGAGCCTTACCGGTTACAGCACATTTGCGTGACATGAAAAAACACCTCCTATAAGTTATTTCGATTGTAAATGAATTTGAGAAAAACCAGTATCGCAAGCATAGACTAATCTAAACAACTTATTAATAATATCACAATGAAAAAACACAAGTCAATCAATGATCTTGTGAATTTGCATTTATTTATTGATTTCAATATAGTAAAATGATTTATAGGGTTTATACAGCCCGTTAAGAAAAGGGGAGTTCATTTGGGTAAGCGCTCTATTAATGGCATGGAATTCGCCAGTATGGTGATGTCCGGGGCAAATGTATTAGAAAGACAAGTCGAGACCGTAAATGAAATGAATGTGTTTCCTGTACCCGACGGGGATACTGGGACAAATATGAATTTAACTATAAAATCAGGAATGCATGAATTGAATCATCAGCCTTCCAACCATATCGGGAAGGCAGCCGAAACGCTTTCCAAAGGGTTACTGATGGGGGCAAGGGGGAACTCGGGAGTTATTTTATCGCAATTATTCCGGGGGTTCGCTAAATCGGTTGCCGGACTGGAAGAAGTGGATACAAACCAATTTGCGGCGGCTCTTCTTCAAGGTGTGGAAACCGCTTATCAAGCTGTCGTCAGGCCGGTGGAAGGCACCATTCTAACCGTTTCCAAAGAAACGGCCAAACATGCCGTCATCTGTGCCCGAAGAACGGATGATTTAGCGGTGTTTATGCAGGAGGTTTTCGTTAAAGCTCAGGAAACTCTTGATTATACACCTGAATTATTACCGGTATTGAAACAAGTAGGTGTGGTGGATTCCGGGGGGCAAGGCCTTGTTTTCATATATGAAGGATTTCTTTCCTTCTTAACAGGGGGAACTTCTGGGTTACCCAAAGGAAACGGCGCTTCCTTTAAGAAAGAAGAATTATCAGGAAGGGCTTTACAAAAAGAACGCACAAGCGCACAATCGAAAATAGCAACAGAAGATATAGAGTTTCGGTATGACATGGAATTTTTTATTGACCTTTCGGCAGATTCGAGCAGTGCCGCACTGTTTGATGATGGTTATTTCCGCAAGGAATTGGAGAAGGACGGGAATTCTATTCTGGTGGTGGTCAATGATGATTTAGTCAAGGTGCATGTGCATTCAAAAGCGCCCGGAAAAGTTCTGGAGCTTGCTTTAAATTACGGGGAATTGAGTAAAATCCAAATAGAGAATATGCGCGATCAACATCGAAATTTACTGTCAAAAGAAGATAAACAACTGGCATTAAAGCCCTTTGGAATGGTTGCAGTAGGAATAGGTGAAGGGATCGAACAAATTTTTAAAAGTCTTGGCGTGGATGGGGTTCTCTCAGGAGGCCAAACGATGAATCCAAGCACAGAAGATATTGTTAATGCGGTGAACCAGATTAAAGCTCAAACGGTGTTTGTATTTCCTAACAATTCTAATATTATACTGGCCGCTCAGCAGGCTGTGGATCTTACGGATAAAGAGGTTATTGTGATACCGACAAAGACCATTCCACAGGGGATATCAGCTGCCCTTGCTTTTCAAGAGGCATCCAGCGCGGGGGTTAATCAGGATTCCATGCTGAAGGCTATCTCACAGGTGCGCTCGGGACAAGTGACATGGGCAGTAAGAGACACTCAAATCGATCATCTGGAGATTAAAGAAGGCGATTATATCGGATTGTTGGATAACAAGATCGTTACTTCCGCGGCAGATTTGCTTGAAGTTTGCCAACAATTGTTAGGCCTGATGATATCAACGGGTGATGAAATACTTACTGTCTTGACGGGATTGGATATTACCGAACAACAGTCCAATGAGCTTGAAAACTGCATTAAACAAAATTTTAACGGGGTAGAAATGGAAATTCATTCCGGGGGACAGCCCGTGTACTTATATATCTTTTCAGTCGAATAGGATTGCAGGAAACTAAAAATTAGAAGACAGGTGGTAAACATCCATATGATTAAAATTGTAACTGACAGTACGGCTGACATTCCTCTTTCCGTTAGGGAAGATTACGGCATCGAGATGGTTCCCTTAAAGGTTCATTTCGGTGAAGAAACGTATTTGGACGCTATAACGATACACCCTGAACAATTCTATGACAAGCTGTCCAAGGCGGAGCAGCTCCCGACAACCTCACAACCTTCTCCTGTAGATTTTCTGGATACTTACAAGAAACTATCTGTTGACGAAGACGTTGAAATTATTTCTATTCATCTATCTTCGGCCTTAAGCGGAACTTATCAATCCGCTGTGTTAGCCAAATCTTTATTAGAAGATAAGGCCAATGTAACCATCATCGATTCTAAGTCAGCCTCTTACGGGTTGGGACTTTTAGTGATTGCTGCTGCAGAAGCGGTAAAACAGGGGAAAAATAAAGCAGAGATCATCCGGTTAGTTCAAGATTTACGAAATGGAACGAAAATTTATTTTGTGGTGGATACCTTGGAATATCTTAAAAAAGGCGGCCGTATCGGAAAAGCGTCGGCGTTATTAGGTTCTCTCTTAAATATCAAGCCCATTCTTACTGGGAATGAAGCAGGGGAAGCGGCTCCGTTGGACAAGGTAAGAGGCCATAAAAAAGCGATGCTTCGTATTATTGAGATGATGAAAGAAGACTTTGCAGGCAAAGAAATAAAAGTCACCGTGGGTCATTGCAAAGCGCAAGAATCGGCAGATGAGTTAAGTCTCATGGTCAAAGAACATTTTCAAATAAATGATATTAAGTGCATTGACATTGGTCCGGTCATCGGTACCCACGTGGGTCCGGGAACGGCAGCTGTGTTTGCTCATTTGGCTTGATATGCTTCTGGATAAAATAAATATTAAAGAAGTAAAGGGCATCACTCCACGAAAAGTGAAGGATCTTGAAGCGCTTGGTGTTGTGACGGTAGAGGATTTTTTTCAATATTATCCCTTCCGTTATGAAGATTACCGCATTCAAGATCTTTCGGAAATCTCAGACGGAGATAAAGTCACCTTGTTGGGCAGGATCTATAGTGAGCCTCATGTTCATAGGATGGGAAGAACCAAATCAAAGTTAACTTGTATCGTGTTAGTGGACAATATGTTAGTTACGGCGCTATGGTTTAACAGGCATTTTCTTAAAGATAAGCTTAAGCTAGGACAAGAAATTATATTAACCGGCAAATGGGAACAAAGTAGAAAGCAGATGATTGTTTCGGAATCGGAATTTTCCGGGATGGCTGGAAAACAATCCGGCGAACTGCAGCCGGTTTATTCGTTGTCGGGTCCTGTTACACAGAAATGGCTGCGTAAATCCATGGTTCAAGCCTTGGGGCAATTCGGTCATTTGATCCAAGAAAATCTTCCTGAAGAGCTGGTTGGCAAGAACAACCTGATGCCCCGCAAACAGGCGATCTTGGCTATTCACCATCCTGCAAGCCAAGAAGAAGGCAGCATAGCAAGGCAGCGAATAGTGTATGAAGAATTATTCATGTTCCAACTAAAAATTCAAGCTTATAAAGCGATATCCCATGATCGAACAGAAGGGATTGCCCATCTTATTGATTCATCTGCCATTAGAGAGTTTGCGGCTTCGCTTCCTTTTCAACTGACTGCTTCCCAGAAACAGGTCATCTCCGAGGTTATTCGTGATATGCGTGAACCTCACTGTATGAATCGTCTACTACAGGGAGACGTTGGCTCCGGAAAAACAGTGGTTGCCGCTGCGGCATTGTTTGCTGCCGTTAAGGCAGGTTATCAGGGAGCGTTAATGGTACCTACGGAAATATTGGCCGAACAGCACTTGAAGTCATTCCAGGGCTTATTTGCTCCACATGGCATTCGTGTCGGCTTATTAACCGGAAGCTTCACCAAAAGCCAACGCAAAGAGATATTGGCTTTTTTGTTGTCGGGGGAATTGAATATCCTTGTCGGTACCCACGCCTTAATTCAAGAAGGTGTATACTTTCGCAATCTTGGGCTCGTTGTTACAGACGAGCAGCATCGATTTGGTGTGAATCAACGCAGTGTTTTACGCCATAAGGGGTTATTTCCAGATATTCTAACAATGACAGCTACACCGATTCCGCGAACTTTAGCAATTACGGCCTTTGGAGACATGGATGTTTCCACATTGGGAGAGATGCCCAAAGGAAGAATTCCGATCAAGACCTATTCCGTCAAACATGATTTGTTCGAGAGAGTGCTGAAATTTATTCAGAAGGAAATCGAACAAGGCCGACAAGCCTATGTGATTTGTCCGCTAATTGAGGAATCGGAAAAGTTGGACGTACAGAATACAATTGATCTTCACGCTCAACTGCAGCAATACTTTACTAACTATAACGTAGGTTTACTGCACGGAAGACTGGCTGTCCGGGAGAAGGAAGAAACGATGCGCCGGTTTAGCGGGAACCTTATTCAAGTTTTGGTCTCCACAACTGTGGTTGAGGTAGGGGTCGATGTTCCTAATGCGACGATTATGGTGATTTATGATGCGGAAAGGTTTGGACTGTCACAGCTTCATCAATTGAGAGGGCGGGTAGGTAGAGGACAGCATCCGTCTTATTGTGTGCTTATCGCCAATGCTAAGTCAGAAATCAGCAGGGAGAGAATGAAGGTGATGGCACAAACCAATGACGGCTTTGAAATTGCCCGGCGCGATTTGGAGCTTAGAGGCCCCGGGGATTTCTTCGGTACGAAGCAAAGCGGTCTCCCAAACTTTAGAGCTGCTGATCTTATTGCGGATTAT
>DASWUO010000016.1:0-5189 GCA_036401615.1 Bacilli bacterium
TAAGCAACAGGGGGCAATGGATCGTCCGGATTCTTAGTATTATGGTCAGCCACGAGTTTGTTCACACGGGTATTCCAGCTCATCAAACTTTCCTGGTTTTGTGCCTTGTCCAAGCTCCATAGTCTAGCCAAATGTCTATGCGTGGCAAAACCCTTGAGCAGCTCGCCGCCGACCCTCTGGGTTGGAGAATGATTTAGTAAAGTCCCGGTTTCTTGCTCTAGGGAAACAAGCCGATCATACAATAGATCCCATTCTTTATCTGCAATCGTTGGTTGATCTAAAGTATAGTAATTGAAGTTATGCCAGTTTAACTGTTCAATTAAATGGTGCATTTCAACTAATTTGTCTTCAGGCATGATTTCCTTGCTCCCGTTCGCTTAGTTTGGATAAGAACCTTTTATTGAAAAAAATCATGCCTTGGTAATCGGGGCAAACCGGGCAAGCAGGCGCTTAACGCCTACCGGGGCTGGAAAAGCGATATGCAGCTCCATGTCATCGCCGGTGCCTTTAACCGAGACAATGAGGCCTGTTCCCCATTTTCCGTGGGAAACTTTATCGCCGGTTTTGAAATCAGTTTGGTCTCCTGATACCGACTGTCCAGCAGAAATGATCCGCACTTTATCTCTGGAGCTTTGTCCACCCGATGGATTGCTTTGTCCAAATCCACCCCCGGATGCAGCACCACTTTCCCAAGAATAAGCTGCCTTTCTCCTATCGGCAAAAGAAGTATTGGAGCGGCCTCCGAAGGAATCTCCCCCGGATGCAATGATCTCCCTCACCTCGCCAGGGATTTCCTTCAGGAACCGTGACGGCGCATTAGCTGCTGTTCTTCCATATAAGGTTCTCGTGCTGGCACAGGTAAGGAACAATTCCCGCTCTGCCCGGGTAATCCCAACATAAGCCAAACGGCGTTCCTCTTCCAGCTCTTCATTATCCTCTAAGGCCCGGCTGTGCGGAAACACTCCCTCTTCCATCCCAATTAGAAAAACAACCGGAAATTCCAACCCCTTAGCACTGTGCAGCGTCATCAAGATAACCGAATCCTTCTCGGCCTCTTCAGCCTTATCCAATGAATCTATATCGGCGATCAGCGCAAGGTCGGTCAGAAAGGCAACCAGTGATTTTTCTTCATTGCGTTTTTCAAAATCCAGGGTCACCGACAGAAATTCTTCGATGTTCTCCAGCCGGGATTTCGATTCTAACGTATTCTCATTTACCAGTTCATCCCGATATTGAGTCAATTCAAGCATCTTCTCAGTCAACTCCGTGACTGATAAATATTCTACCATCTGGTGCACATTAGAGATCATATCGCGGAATTCACTTAATACTTGTGTCATGCGTGGATTGAATCCCAGCTCATTCAAATGTCGCAGCAATACAGTAAAGATAGAAACATCCCGCTGCGCCGCCAACTCGGACAGCCTGTCTAACGTCGCTGCTCCAATACCTCTTTTGGGAACATTAATGATTCGCTCTAAACTGAGATCGTCATCCGGATTGGAGATAAGTTTAAGATACCCTAAAATATCTCTAATTTCCTTCCGGTCATAGAATTTAATTCCGCCCACAATCTGGTACGAGATTTCCGACATGATCAATTTCTCTTCTATAACACGCGACTGCGCATTCGTTCTGTATAAGACGGCGTGGTCTTGATATTTCTTGCCTTGGGCTTTGTTTTTATTAATTTCTTGAGCTATAAAATAACCTTCCTCATGCTCCGAGTAGGCTTGATAAATTTGCAGCTTCCGGCCTTCCCCCTTATCGGTCCACAAATTCTTCGGCTTCCGTCCCGTATTCAGGCCAATCACGCCATTAGCCGCATTAAGAATATTCGCTGTAGAACGATAGTTCTGCTCGAGTAGAATGGTTCGCGCGTTGGGGTAATCCCGCTCAAAGTTGAGAATGTTCGTAATATCGGCCCCACGCCAACGGTAAATGGATTGATCACTGTCTCCTACAACACAGATACGCTTATGCTTGTCGGCTATCATCTGGCACAGCAGATACTGGGCACGGTTGGTATCCTGGTATTCATCTACGTGGATATATTGAAATTTATGCTGGTAGAACGCCAGCACGTCAGGTTCGGCCGTGAACAAATGGATCGTTTTCATGATCAAATCATCAAAATCCAAGGAGTTGTTGCTTTTCAGCCTTCGCTCATACATGGCATAAACCTGAGCCACGATGCCTTGATAATAGTCTCCGGTTTGCTTGGCAAACATCTCGGCAGAGATCAACTCGTTCTTGGCGGTGCTCATGGCCGCTTGAATGCCTCTCGGTTCGAATTTCTTCGTGTCCATGTTTAGTTCCTTCAAGCAACCCCGAACAACGGACAGTTGGTCTGTAGAGTCAAGAATGGTAAAACTCGATGAATATCCGATCCGCTCAATATCCTTGCGCAGAATACGCACACACATGGAGTGGAACGTAGACACCCAAATATCCCGGCCTGTTGGGCCAACCAACTTAGCTACCCGATCCTGCATCTCGCGGGCTGCTTTATTTGTAAAAGTAAGCGCCAGTATGCTCCAAGGAGCTGCTCTCTTGGTGGCAATTAAATAAGCGATACGGTGAGTTAGCGCTCGGGTCTTGCCGCTTCCCGCTCCCGCCATGATCAGCAAAGGAACATCCACCGTTTCCACGGCTTCCCGTTGTTCCTTATTTAATCTTCCGATGGCTTCCATGATATCAACTGTGTCATTCATCATTTATAACCTTCCTAACTGCTGATCATGATATTTTATAAGTCCATCTTTATAATTTGTACAGTCTTTAATGCTTGTTCAAAATTCTCGTAAATCACGTTGCCAACAATAATGGTATGCGCGTACTGTGCGGCTTCCTGAGCTTTAACTAAATTATCAATGCCTCCGCCATAGAAAAGCCGGGTGTTTTCGAGCACAGACGCAACCCGCCTCACCAGCTCCATATCTCCGAACCTGCCGCTATATTCTAAATATAAAACAGGAAAATGAAACAGCTTATCAGCCATTCTCGCGTAAGAGACAAGATCATGTTGATCCTGGTGCGGATTAGCTTTCGTAAGTACAGCGGCCGTGGACTGGGCATTCATAATGACATAAGCTTCGGCGATAATATCTCCCCATGGGAGCAAATCACCGTAGGCCTTAATGGCCCGATGATGATGTCCTACAATCCATTGGGCGTCGTCCGTATTTAGAACAATAGGAACAAAAAATAAATCAAAACCAGGGACAATAGCATATTGATTGGAGATCTCCAGCACACAGGGAACGGAATATTTGCGAATTCGCAAAAGTAAATCCTCCGTATTAGCGTAAGTTACTCCGCTTGAGCCCCCGACCATGATGGCGTGGGTGCCGGACTGGCATAGCTGGCTTAGGCATTCATCGCTGATGCTGCGTTCCGGATCCAATTTGAAGATGTGCCTCCAACCGCGAAGCTGCTCCTTCAATGCGTTTACCCCCTGTTTAGTACACTCTCTATATCATAACAAATTATTTCGCAAAATAAAACATACGTTCGCGATGAGTTTTATACCCAGGAGACTTACTCACTTGCAGGTCAATATCCCAATTATGATTAAATAATAATAGCAATGTTGGGGAACTTATGGCGAGGTATTGTAATAACCAAGATTGGCTATGCAATAACATAGATACCATCAACCCCTTAAAAGGCAGATAAAGCAAGTTCATGCCATAACGAGGATCGGTGATTCTCCGTTAGAGCATAACTCTGCAATAACTAATGAAATCACAAATTAAAGACAATTATCATGGCAGTTTCACTCTTGAAGTTGGCATTATTATGCAATCACCCGATATAAAAACTATATAAAACAAATACTTCAGTACCCATCTTCCAACTCAAATTTTCGGGTAATCATTCGTATGAATGATTAATTAAATCTAGCCCCATTAGTTCAAAATGGTGATCAAAAGCAAACATATATTTGATTTTCTTATGTCTCATAACCATGACACTTACAGCATCACAATAAGATATTTTATGATCGCGGAATTTGCCCAACAAGATAATCGAATCTTTTCTCATCATCGGGGTTAATTCTACTATCTCGTATTCATGACTATCAAGGAGTGTCGAGAGAAACCTCTCAGAATAAACATATCCGAAACGATACCTTAGTATTGTATATGTCTCTGAAATAACCAGATCTGAAGTAATAAACTGAAATCCATTCAATTTTGCTCCAATATTCACGGCTTTGTCATAATTTTGATCCCCTGCATAGTTTAATGCTATAAATGCACTTGTATCTATAAAACAATGATTATTATTCATGATCATCACCATATTCTAATAAATAATGGTCATGCATCTCAGAAAGATCCTTCGGTAAATCATGCTTTTCCAACTTTGCCGATTTGCCCATCCTAACTAGGGAATTTTCCTGAGCCAAATTCTTTTTCCCATATTCTTGTATTGCCAACCGAACAATTTCCGCCTCTGAAACATTATTTCTCTTGGCAGCTTCATATAATATCTTTTCCTCAGCAATGGTGAGGTGAAATTGCTTGCGCTTCATATAATCAGTCATTAGAATAACCTCCTACACACCTATTATATATTTGGTGTGTAGGAGGTGTCAATATGAATGTGTTATTATTTTTCAAATAAGATTATTTGCTTGCCTTAGGTTTTTTGGTTGGGGGTTGTGCGGGTGCTGCTCCAGTGGTATGGCTGTTGGCCTGCCTTGAGCCCGTTGTGTTGAAATCCGTTTTATTAGCAGCCGACTGATACATATCTGTAGCCGGGGTTGAAAATTCTGATGGAGAGGTTTCTGTCGGTTTGGCAGCTTCTTTTTGGGCTTCGGCTTCTTTTTCATTGTTGTTCTGATTCGTCTGCCCAGTCTCATTCATCGAATTTGGCGGGAAAGGCGGATTTTGTTGATCTTGCTGGTATTGCCTATTTTGTTGGTCTTGCTGGTATTGTTGATTCGGTTGATATGGCTGGTTTTGCTGGTTTTGTTGATTCTGTTGATATGGCTGGTTTTGCTGATTCTGTTGATACTGCACGTTTGGTTGGTTTGGAACATCCCAAGGATTCTGCTGATTTTGCGGGTTACGCTGGTTCTCCTGAAGTTGACCGTAAGCCGAAGGCGCATTGAAAGGGTTGCCCTGATTCTGGGCATAGGGACTGTACTGTTGATTGTACGGGTTGGGCTGAAATGGCTC
>DASWUO010000017.1:0-2207 GCA_036401615.1 Bacilli bacterium
GAGAACAACTTATGGAAGATGCGGGCGGGTTTGACGCATATATTAAAAAACTACAACAACAGGAACTTGAACATCCCGAACGACTTGTTGACAAGGTACGACTAGGACTTGCTTTCAAAGGGAAAAAATAATAAATTGCAATAACAATAAGGCTAAGAAGTTTCTAATATTAAGGAGCTTCTTTTTCACATAACATATCGGAAAGTCCAAGAGATCATCGCTTTTTTGTAATCCAAATGGGTCTATATCCTGATATGATCGGGATATAGACCCATTTTACAAGGAGGCAATAAAGATGACTGTGAATCAACAAGAGCAATCTTGATCTGGTTCCTTGTAGTTCGAATTTTCTTTTTAGGGTATAATGAACTATAGAAACAATAAGCTGAGGCGGTGTTTGGTTATGCGTAAACTCAATTCCATTCTAGAACAGAACAAATCCAGATCCAATTTTTATTTATCCGAAATTTCCGTAAAGAAAGAACCCTCTACTAAAATTCGGGATAGTTATAAGCGCCGAAGAGTGATAGCAATCGAAATAGCCGTTATGTCCAGAAATTTTGATCCTAGTAAATTCACGCTTGTAAAGCCCGGAGTTTTTAAATGCAACCGTTAATTATTAGTGAAAAGGTAACTTCTTTATTGGAAGTGTGCAGTCATTTGAATGATGACGCATCCAAACAATTATCATTGGCCAGTATCAGAAGGCCCGAAGATGAGACTGTTCTGATTCAGATTAAGTAGAGATCGCAACCAACACTATGATGGCCCGACTTTTTTAGTGCTCTTCATGTTTTTCTTGTAAAATTAATCGGGAGATTATATACTACTAACTAGTATACTAGTATTATAAGCGGAAAGTCCAAAAAAGGGGATGGAATATGAGACTCATTGAACCGCAAACCGGAAGGCAAACACTTGCCGAACAAGCCTATGATTCCTTACGTGATTCGATTATTTCCCTGAAACTGCAACCGGGACAAATGGTTTACGAAGCGGATTCCGCACAGCTGTTGGGTATGAGCCGGACACCGGTTAGAGAAGCATTTAAGATGCTCCTGATGGAAGATCTAATCGAGGTCCTGCCGCAGCGGGGAGCACGCATTGCCTTGATCTCGCAGCAGAAGGTGGAAGAGACTCGTTTTGTTAGGGCCAGCTTGGAGGTCAGCGCCTTCCGTAAGGCCGCCAGAGAGTGGAAACAGGGTGAGCAACATTACCACCATATTGAACAGCAGATTGAGAGAGTATTAGAAGAGCAGAAGCGGGCAGCCGGAGATATGGATATTATGTTGTTTCTGCATTGGGATGAGGCATTTCACCGATTGATTATTAGTCAGGCACACAATCCCACTTTGATGAAGGTAATTTATCATATGCGCGGACATCTTAACCGGTTGCGCTACTTGATGCTGAAGGAATTGAATTTGATCAACGATATCATCAAAGAACATGAGACCTTATTTCAGGCGACACGCACGAATAATGAAAGTGAAACCATTCGTCTATTAGAGCAGCATTTAAGCAAAATGAGTGAGGAATTGCCTATTATTTCAGCGAAATTCCCGCATTATTTCCGTGAGTAGCTTAAGCGTCGTAAGAAGATATTATTTTATATGGAAAAGGAGAAGTGTAAACATGAGATTACAAGGTAAAACAGCGATCATCACAGGTGCGGGTTCAGGGATTGGCCGGAGCAGTGCATTATTGTTTGCCAAAGAAGGCGCCAAAGTCATCGTAAACGACATATCCGCGGACAATGGTCATGCCGTGGTTGAGGAAATTCGCCAAGCGGGCGGGGAAGCGGCCTTTATTCAAGCCAATGTTACTTTTGCCGATGAAGTGCAGCTGCTAGTTAGGCGCACGATTGAAACCTATGGGCATATTGACATTCTGTTTAATAATGCCGGCATATCAGGCGTGGGTGCGGTTCATGAAACCAGCGAGGAGCTTTGGGATCGGGTGGTCAACGTAAATATGAAAGGTGTGTTTCTGCCCAGCAAATATGTGGTGGAGCATATGATGGAACGCGGTATCGGCAACATTATTAACATGTCTTCCTGCGTAGCCGAGATCGGACTTATGCGGCGGGCGGTTTACGGAGCAACCAAGGGAGCGATCCTGTCCTTAACGAAATGTATGCAGGTGGATTATGCCCCCTATAATATTCGGGTTAATGCTTTGCTGCCCGGCACGATTTTCACCCCATT
>DASWUO010000018.1:0-5117 GCA_036401615.1 Bacilli bacterium
GCTGCACCTCGGGAAGCAGCTCATCCTTGCGGTAAGGGATGCGATTATAGACGACATGGGGGAGTGGAACCCATTGCTGCTTCCAAGTGCCGCTATCTGTATCGTAGAGATAGGCGTATATTCTTTTGTTCATCAGTTTAAGCTCTCTCGGGGTAATGACATAAACAAGAACACCCATCTGTTTGCCTGTTTGGATCAGGTCTTTATAATTGTTGCGGTTTCCCCCAAAGCCCTTGATTTCATCATCAATGCTTAGAATAGCGACTATGGTCCGGGGGGGTGATTCACTGAGTGAAAATTCCACTTAGGCCTCCCTCCTGGCCCGGAATTTGCTTAAATACAAACAATATTCGAAGATGTAGAAGAGAGAAGCTTTGCCTTGGGCCTTCAAGGAGGGGTGCTTAAAGATAGAACGGCCGGGCTTGGCATTGGCTTCAAACATCCATATCTTCTCACTGTTATCCACCCCAAGATCGAATCCAAGCTCGCCGAGCAGATGCGAATGGTTGCGGTCAATGGCTTCGGACAGCTTGATGGCCACCCCCTTGGCTTTCTGCAGCACCTCATCGGCCCGTGAACCGAAGGCGCTTTCCAACGCATGTTCAGGCGTCATCAGCTGTCCGCCGTTCTTCAGATGCGTGGTGACACTGCCTTTTCCTGCTTTCTTCGCGCCAATTCCGGCAACCACCCATTGATTGTGCGCATTCTTATTCATATGGAAACGAAAGTCAATCGGACAACTGTCAATTTCGATCAGGCGAATCCCCTGCTGCACGACGTAATTCTTCATGCGGCCCCGGCTTCTGTGCAGCATCTTCATCAGGTCGGTAAATTTGGCGAATCGCAGCAGCTCATTGCTGCCATTCCTGCGGTACCGGACAAAGTAACCTTTCTTCGGGTGGTAGGTTAGACGGTAGATACCGTTGCCCAAGCTTCCTCCCGTTGGTTTAAGATAAAGAAAACTATGCCTCTGCAACATATCTTTGATTTTATCCGTAGGTGGATCAATATACGATTCAGGAACATATTTATGCTCGGGCTCCCCGCTAATCATGTTATAAACTTCCCATTTATTGAAGAAACTCCAGTTGAAGATAGGGATACGGCGATGCACGAACCGCTGCTTCAACCCTTCCATCGAGGCGGAAGAGTCGGCGCTTCGGCTGGCCATCCGGTTATAGACCGCATTCGGCAGCGGTACAGTTTTGCGCACCCAGCCCCCGTTATCCCCTATAAAAAGCCCATTGACCGTCTCTTTATCCCAGTTAATATCTCTCGGGGTGAAGGCGAAATAAAAGGCTTTCTTCGCCCCGACCCGCAAATACTGTTTAATTAAAGCGGTTCTGCCGCCAAAGGGCGCAGAAAGGTTCTGTGTCTGGCCGGTGGTTAAGATGCCAATCAAGGGGCCAATTTGCAGTTCTGCGGGATGATTGCTGGAGACTAAACAGGCGCCCTGCCGGGGTACGCGGATCTGGTTGCTGACCGATAAAGGCAAATAAATGTGTTTGCCTTTCTTCTTAATAGGTTTAACGTAAGCATGCACGGATTTATGCCCGAGCTTAAGGGTGACTTCCTTAGACGTGGCAAGCCGCAGTTGTTTAATTAAAGTTCTCGAAACATAGATGGCTTTGTCCGTTTGTTGTGTATAGTGGATCACACAAAGTGTCAAACTCATTAAGTTACCCTCCTGATGGCTTATCTAATATATAGCGGGCGTAAGAGACGGGATTGAAAATGGACTTGAAGACAGCCGGCTTATCTCCCAGTTGGGCAAACACAGCCCTGCCCGGTTTGGAATTGACCTCCAGGACCCAGATGCGGCCTTGGTGGTCTATGCCAAAATCGATGCCCAATTCGAACAGGCGGCCATGGTTTTGTTCCAGGACGGGCGGGATTTGCAGCGAGAGCTGCTGTATGCGGGAGATCAGTTCGTCTGTTCTTATCCCGCCGAATTCAGCCTCCA
Organism: Bacilli bacterium; assembly: GCA_036401615.1. GTDB lineage: Bacteria > Bacillota > Bacilli > Paenibacillales > DASWUO01 > DASWUO01. Next base: position 1,964 of record DASWUO010000018.1, read on the forward strand.
GAAACGGCCTGACTTCTTCCGCCTTTCCGCCTCCATGGAGATTCGAGGTGATGCTTCCACTTGGTCCACGCCGAACGGCTATCCCTGTAATCTGCCATAATCCACAGCCGTTCTTCTGGACAAGGGAACGAATATCATAAGCCTCATTAAGATAATTGGTTAGGGTTAAGTAGGGTTGAATGATATATTTCTTGCGCTGGATGAATTGGTTAATCCATTGAAATAATGTCAGGGACCGGGTGAAGTGGAGCTGCAGCATCCGGTTATTGCGGTCTCTTCCCTTAATCACGTAATGGCCTCTATTCTTCCAAATCACATGGAGAATGCCTCTCCCCTGACTGCCGCCCTGAGGTTTAAGAAAGACCTGGCGTTTGGATTTAAACCACGGAATGATCGTTTTCGGACCGCGGTAAAGGCCGGTTGGGGGAAGGTGCGGCCGGAAATCCGGCTCCTTCCACAAGGCTTGCTGCACCTCCCACTTTCCCCTTAAGGCAATCCCGAGAAATCGTGCATGGGTGTGTTCGACCAGCTTAAGCATGCTTGAGCGATGATCCATGTATTGCTGCCGGCCGCGATAGAAACACCGGTTGTAGACGAGATCGGGCAAGGGAAACAGCAGCTTGCTCCAATTGCGGGTTTTCGGACTGTAAAGATAACCCCACACTTTATTTAAAGCCCACTCAATGCGGCACGGGGAAAACACAAAGACACGTAAGCCAAGCTTGGTTCCCTCTAAGCTGAGTCGACGGTAGAAATGAATCTCGGAAAAAGGCAGCGTTTGGGCGTTATCTGATGGTTTCTCGCAGATCATAATGCCAAGATAGCCGTTGTTCTGCGTGTGCATGGATGTGCGAGTGTTATTCATGGCAACCCCCTTTTTTAGAAGCCTGCGATGTATCTGGCGTATTGAACCATTTGTTTCACCGAGGGGCGGATCTGGTGATCCGGTTGAGGGGTCTCGTCATTCTTCGATGGTTTGGAATTCACTTCGATCAACCAGACCTTGCCCCGGGTATCCACAGCCAAGTCAACACCCAACTCGCCGAAGTGGCTCGGGATCTGGGCATCAATGCCATTGGCTATAGCTATGGCTGATCTGCGCAGTCCCAGATAGGCCGACTGACGCTGCTGCGCGCCCAGATTGGACTTGATTAAGGCATCCCTGACAGAGCTTAAACTGCCCCCTTTAGCCAAGTTGGAGACAAAATGGTGGTTAGCCGCAATCCGACCCACAATCGAAGTAATCGACCAATTGCCGGTTTTGTCCTTCTGGACCAGAGCGCGAAAATCGACAGGCCTTCGATCAATCGAAATCAGGCGCAAGCCTTGTTGAATCTGGTAGCGGCGGGCTCTCATCTTGCCGGAAATGGCAGAGAAGAGCTTAGGCAAGCTGCTGAACGATTTCCGCCCTGCTCCACTGAGATTAGTGAATTCACAAGAGTAACCGGCCGCCTGCTTCGAAATCCGCAGAATTCCCTGGCCTAAACTGCCGTTAACGGGCTTAAGAAAGATCACTGAATATTTGCTGCACATCGTCTTTAACATCTGGTAATGGTTAAACAGGTGGGATTCAGGCAGATAATGGTGAAGCGACGTATCTTTCCTCAGTGCCTGAAACACCTCGGTTTTATTAAGATATTGTTCATTAAAAATACTGGTATGGTAACGGGACTTGGCTTCTTTCATAAATAACTGGACGCTTGGCCGGTTCTCTAATTTACGGGAGGTCAGGCGGTTGTGCACTACATTGGGAACAGGGAAGGAGGATTTGGACCAGCGCCCGTTATAGCTCCATCCTCCCACCGATTGATGGTTGGCGTGGATATCGTTCGGTGTAAAGAAGAAAACAAAAGCACCCTGCATCCGACAGGCTTCGGCTACTTCCTTGCAGTAGGGCGTGATCGCGCCAAACAACTTATCCGAGGAGGCGCCATGGTATTCGCGGCTTACCATAATCCCAATAAGCGGCCCAAGGGAGAGCGTTTGCGAGCCCGCTCTATAATGCATTCGCAGCTGAACGCCTTGATGCAAGCTGAGTTTTCCCGCCAGGGCAGAATGTATCCTCAGTCCATCGGAGCGGGGGGTGGAAATCACTTTAACGGTGTTTCTGGAGGATCCGTAACGCAGCGTCAACGGTTGATTCTCGGGGATCCTCCACTGTTTCATGTAAGCTTCACCAAGCATGACTTGATCATCATGGAGGATGTTGGTGTTCTGCAGTTGTATGGTAATCTTGTTTTTTACAAAAGTTTTCAATTTCGCCACCCAAGAGCCTCCTTCGAGAACAAAACAAATCTTACTATCTCATCATATGAGGACATTTTTCCCTTGGTGACTGCATAATCGGCGATACAAACACATAAACCTTTCTCTGCTCTCATACAATAGGGGTAAGACCAAGGAGCTAAGGGAGAGGTTCGTGTGAAAGGAAGCAAAAACTTAATTTATTTGGGCGTGGTTTTGGCCATGCTGGTTTACGCCATTCCGCTGCTGGAGATAGGACAAGGATTTACGCCGAAGAACATCTTCGCCTTTGTGTGGATCGGGTTGGCCATGCTGGTCATTGCGGCACATCTGCACCAGATTCTTGGCGTGGATGAAGAAACCCGCAAGCAGCTAGCCCGGGTCAAGAGGTACAAGAGCTGGCAATTGGCTGAGATGATCAACGGCAAGCCGAAGCGAAAATTGCGGATGTAGAAGAAGAGGGCTATCCCCATCCGTTAGGGGCATCATTGCGTAACACTAGTTGAATTTCTGCCTGTGGTGTTGAACGTTTAGGTCCCGTTTGGCTCTTACATCGAAAAGTTAAGGTAGGAATTGTTGAAATAAGATCCAAAAGGGCACTTACTCTTGGGAATGATGTCTCAAACGGGGCTGGTTTGAACCTTAAGGTCTTTTTGAGATCTTATATTGAAAAATCATTTTGGATCTAAAGATGTAAGGTCCAGAAGGGCGCTTATTTGTGAAATATACTTGAAACGGCTTAAGGGAACAGACTTGTTGAAATGCGTGTATCCTATAAAAAAAGGTCAGCAGAGATGATCTGCTGACCTTAAGTAGGTGCTTAATGAAAATAAGCGGTTATGTATCTATGTGAAGATTTCGGATGGAATGTTAAATCACATCTTTTTCCGAAATGGGCTTCTGATCGAGA
>DASWUO010000019.1:0-2676 GCA_036401615.1 Bacilli bacterium
AACAATGGGGGCATCGTGCAGGGGAGCGGAATCCATATATGGGGAAAACAAAACATACAGGGCCAATTAAATTAGATACGAAACCGAAGCCTTCGTTATGGGTCGATTGGAAGCCTATGGGATTGGGGCGGGTCAAGCCGCAGCACATTCGCGATACGATTAAAGTGATATATGAGAACAGGGATAACCTCCCTTATGCCTATAGAATTATTACCCAAGGGGTGTGTGACGGTTGCGCTCTGGGCGTTTCCGGGTTGATGGACCAGACGTTGACCGGTCCGCACATCTGTACGACACGTATGAATGTATTAAGGCTCAATACGATGCCGGCTATGGATTCCAAGTGGTTTCAAGATGTTGAGGCGCTGCGAAAGTTAGACAGTACGCAGTTAAGAAAGCTTGGAAGAATTCCTTATCCTTTGTCCCGCAAGCCGGGGGAGAACCAATTTACCCGTCTGACTTGGGATGAGGCCTTGAATCGGATTGCCGCAAAAATTCGTCAAATCCAACCGAAACAATTATCGTTTTACTTAACGGCCCGGGGCATTACGAACGAGGTTTATTATGTTGCGTCCAAAGCCGCGCGCTTTCTTGGAACGAACCATATCGATAACGCATCACGTATTTGTCATTCCCCCAGTAAAACTGCGCTGAAGCGTTCTCTCGGCATAAGCTGTTCCAGCTGCAGCTACAAGGATTGGATCGGTACCGATGTGTTGATCTTCTGGGGATCTGTTGCAGCCAACAATCAGCCGGTTTCCACCAAATACATGTATGCGGCCAAAAAAGCGGGCACAAGGATCATCATGATCAATCCTTACCGTGAGCCGTCCATGGAGAATTATTGGATTCCCTCCATTGTCGAAAGTGCTTTGTTTGGAACGAAGATTGTCGATGATGTGTATCAAGTGAATATAGGCGGGGACATTGCTTTTATGAATGGGATCATGAAGCATTGGTTTGAGATGGAAGAGGCGCAGCCTGGTTCTGCCCTTGATGGCTCATTTATTGAACAGCACACCAATGGCTTCACGGGGCTTAAAGCACATGTGGTCGGGCAGGAATGGGAGCTTCTAGAGAAGTCCTCGGGTTTAACTAGGGAAAGAATGTTTGAATTTGCCCAGTTGTTAGCCCATGCCAATTCCGGTGTGTTCGTATGGAGTATGGGTTTGACGCAGCACCGTTTCGGCACGGACAACATATCCCAAGTGGCCAATCTCGCTATGCTGCGGGGATTTATCGGGCGGGAGCATTGCGGGGTGATGCCGATCCGCGGACACTCCGGCGTACAAGGCTCGGGTGAGATGGGTGCCGATCCTTTCAGTTTGCCGGGAAGTGATTTCGATGAAGCCAATAAGCGGCGTGTGGAGCAGCATTGGGGATTTAAGCTGCCTGACTGGCAAGGCGATATTGTAGGAATCACCATTGAAAACGCCATGCTGCCGGAGGATCATGAAAGAAAAACAAAACTTTTCTATACAAGCGGAGGCAATTTTCTTGAAACCATGCCAAATCCGGATTTTATCCGCAGCTGTCTAGAGCATGTGGAATTGAGGGTTCATCAGGATATTATGTTGAATACTTCTACGCTGGCGGATGCCCGGGAGGAAGTCATTATCCTTCCGGCGATGACCCGGTACGAACAGGCGGGAGGGGGAACTTCCACCAGCACGGAACGTATGGTGTATTTCAGCCCTGAAATTGAAGGACCCCGCATAGAAGAAGCCCGCTCGGAGTGGGAAATTTACGTTGATTTGGCAGCACGGGTGTACCCGGAGAAACGGCATTTGATGGATTTCCGGAATGCGCAGCAGATCAGGGATGAAATCGCTGTAGTCAACCCCAGCTATGATGGAATTCAGCACCTGAAAAACCGTGGGGAAGTGTTTCAATACGGCGGAGCTTGGTTGTGCGAGGATGGGATCGCCCCTACGCCGGACGGACGAGGGAACCTGCTTCCTATTGAGCTGCCTGAGCTTCGCAAGCCGGAAGGTTCCTTCTATGTGACCACCCGGCGGGGCAAACAATTCAATTCGATGATCTTTGCCGACACCGATGCCTTTAACGGGGCGGATCGGTACGATGTGCTGATTCATCCATCAGACGCTGCGGGTCTCAATATTGCAGATGGGGAAGCGATTGTGGTTTACAACGAACATGGAGTGCTGCAAGGACGGGCCAAATTCGAGAACACCCGGCAAGGGAACATTGCCGTGTATTGGCCGGAAGGCAATGTGCTGATCCCTAAGGGGATTTACGAGAAATATGCCGGAATCCCTGAATATAATACGGCTGTACTTGTGGAGAAGGCGGATACTTATCTGGCCCATAAAGATATAAGTTACATGGAGAAACATATAGAGGAATTGGATGTGTCAATGTAGAGCTGCAAGGGGGAATAATTCAGCGAGCTGCTGGGTCGATACCGTGCAGGCTGCTTTGGCTCATTAAGAATTTCTTTCATTGCCCCCCTTGAGGCGGTTTTTTTGTCCTTTACAATATAAGCAACCGCTTCCAAAGGGTTAGCCCATCACAAAAACAAATTCATAAGTGTCCAAATCCTCAGTGAGAAGGCCTGGTATGGCATGAAAAATCAACCGGTAATTTCCGGCAGGCATATCGATATGAACGGGATCTTCCCTGCCGGTGATAGTAATCCCAAATTGACCTACTCTA
>DASWUO010000020.1:0-5963 GCA_036401615.1 Bacilli bacterium
TGATTGCGGATGCAGCCGATGTACTGCGGCGTGAAGAGATCAATATTGGGCATATGGATGTGGATCGGAAGGCACGCAGCGGCGATGCCATGACGGTTATTGAAGTAGACAGCGCCATCAGTGATGGACTGATGCAGGAAATCGGTGCAATGGCTACAGTGATGGAAGTGAAGAGGGTCGATCTCAACGGAAGGAGTCAGCCATGAAATTTCGCACCTTGCAGCAGTTGGTTGAAGTTTGTGAACAGGAAGGCAAGAGTATCTCCGGGTTGATGCTTGCCGACCAGGCGAGTGAATCGGGGCGCAGCCCTGAAGAGGAATTTCAGAAGATGGCGGAATATTACCGGATTATGAAGGAAGCTGTCGCCAAGGGTTTAACGGAGGATACGACATCCCGAAGCGGACTGACCGGCAAGGATGCACAGCGGGTTATGTCCTACATGGGCGGCCAAGAATCATCCTTGGGGGACATTGCTTGCAGGGCCATGGCTTATGCGCTGGCGGTTTCCGAAGTGAATGCTTCGATGGGCCGCATCATTGCTACGCCTACCGCGGGATCCTGCGGCATTATTCCGGGGGTGTTCATCAGCGCCCAGGAACGGTTTGGCTGGGACGACGAGCATATGGTGCGCGGGTTGTTTAGCGCCGGGGCGATCGGGTATGTGATCGCCAACAATTCCTTTGTCTCCGGCGCCGAAGGCGGATGCCAGGCAGAGGTGGGCTCAGCGATCGGGATGGCGGCCGGAGCCATGACGGAACTGCGCGGGGGAACCCCTGCCCAAGCAGTCCATGCCGTGGGCTTGGCGCTCAAGAACACGCTGGGTTTGATTTGCGATCCCGTAGGCGGGCTGGTCGAGATTCCTTGCATTGTGCGCAACGGTTTTGGCGCGGTCAATGCCCTTGCTGCGGCCGACATGGCTCTGGCGGGTGTAAGAAGCGTCATCCCCTCTGATGAAGTGATCCAGGTGATGTATGAGGTAGGCACCTCGATGCCGGAGAAACACAGGGAAACGGCAAAAGGGGGTCTCGCCCAAACCCCTACAGGCAAGAAAATCATGGATGAACTTTATCGCAAGGGACAGAAAAAAGCGCTGGAGAAAGAGTGAGCCAAATGACTGTGAACACCATTATGCAAGACCTTTTGCAAGCAGGCAAACGGATGGAAAATGAGTTGATTGACTTCCGCCGCAACCTGCATAGCTTTCCGGAGTTAAGCACCGAAGAATCCGAAACCGCAGCCAAAGTTGCCGAAAAGCTTCGAAAACTTGGATTGGATGTAAAAACCAACATAGGCGGACACGGAATCATGGCCGATTTGCAGGGGAATCATCCGGGGCGTTGTATTGCCCTGCGCGCTGACATGGACGCATTGCCCATTCTTGAAGAATCCAATCTGCCCTTTGCCTCGAAACGGCCTGGGGTTATGCATGCCTGCGGACATGATGCCCATACCACGATATTGCTTGGTGCGGTCAAGCTATTGGTACAGCAGAGGGAGCAGCTTGCCGGCAGAATCCGATTTATCTTTCAGCCGGCGGAGGAAATCAATACCGGCGCAAAAGCCATGATCTCACAAGGAGTTCTCGAAGGAGTAGATGAGATATACGGTTTGCATAATCTCCCTACTCTATCCGCAGGCCAAGCAGCTTTAATAAACAGGCAGATGATGGCTTCCGTAGACCGGCTTGAAATTACGCTTGAGGGCAAGGGCGGGCACGGGGCCATGCCGGATCAAAGTATAGATCCGATTGTAGCCGCATCGGCTATAGTCATGGGATTGCAAACAGCCGTCAGCCGGGAGATTTCTCCGTTTGATCCGGTGGTGGTTACCATAGGAAGCATCCAAGCAGGGGAAGCTTATAATGTCGTCCCGCAGCGCGCCAAGCTAACAGGAACAATACGCACCTTCTCTCTGGAGGTTCAACGTCATATGGAGCAAAGGCTGCGGAGAATTATTGGCAGCATAGCGGAAGCTTACCGTTGTAAAGCAACTTTGGATTATTTTGAATTAACCCCAGTGCTGAAAAGCACAACTGAACACGTTAACTATGTAGAGTCCATCGTAGATCAGCTGATGGGAACGGAAAATCGGCTGCTGGCGGCGCCAACCATGGGAGGGGAAGACTTCTCTGTTTATTTAGAGCATCTACCCGGCTGTTTTTTTTGGTTGGGATCAGGACCTGAGAAGGATGCTGGGCAGGCCTATGGTCTGCATCATCCGAAATATACGTTGAATGAAGAATGCTTGGCGCTTGGCGCTTCTTTATTGGCTGCAATTGCAATACGCCGTGGAGGATTTGTCGGATAAAATCATTTAAGGCGGGGAAGAAACATGGGCAGAATAACCCAAATCAAGGAAATAAACGTGGGTGTAATTGGCTTGGATTCGTCTCATTCCATTGCCTTTACTGAACTGCTGAATAATATTCACCATCCATATCATGTAAGTGGAGGAAAAGTGGTTGCTGCTTACCCCGGGGGTTCCTCTGACATAGATATAAGTATTTCCAGGGTCCCAGATTATACGGAACAACTGGATAATGAATATGGAATACACATGTGCAGCAGTATTGAAGAAGTGGTTGAAATGAGTGATGCCATTTTATTACTATCATTGGATGGAAGAATCCATGCGGAGCAATTCAAACAAATTGCTGTTTTAGGGAAGCCTGTTTTTATTGACAAACCCTTCACAATAAATCATATAGAAGCCGGGACCATGTTTAATTTAGCCGAAGAATGGAATGTTCCTTTATTAAGCTGCTCAGCCTTACGGTTTGCCGATCCTTTATCCCGGGTATTAAATGAAACCAGACCGGAGGCCATCTATGGAGCGGACTGTTTCGGCCCTCTACCCTTGTTGGCTTCACAGCCGGGATGGTTCTGGTATGGGATCCATACCGTTGAAATGTTATACCGTATTATGGGCAAGGGATGTTTGGAGGTCACGGCAATGACCACGGATCAACACGAGATGATTACGGCTCGGTGGGAAGATGGCAGAATTGGATCGGCAAGAGGAAACAGGGCAGGTAATCAGGCTTTTGGAGCATCTATCCATATGGATAGCGGTGTTATCTCAATCGATATCAATAAATCAGTTAAACCCTTTTATGCTTGCTTACTCGAGGAAATCATTCATATGTTTAAAACCGGCAGGGCTCCTGTATCTCGAAATGAGACGCTGGAGCTGATCCGATTTATAGAAGCGGCCAATGAAAGCCGGGTTTCAAAGAAAACCGTATTTCTATAATCCAGCATGGAATGAATAAATGCCGGATAATGGGCAAAGAATCAAAGTAAAGGTGCCCGGCGCTTTATCGTTTTCCGCCGTTTTTTATTTTCTACACAACTAAATCCCTTTGTATTAAAAGACTTTGCGATGGTTATGGGACGCCTTTTGGAAAAAACAAAAGGATAATGAAAACGCTTTATTTACATCGTAGGAAAAGCTCTATAACATAAGACTTGTACTGGTGGGAAAAGGGGGTTTGAAATGAAAAGAAAATTAGCTTAGCTGTAGAGTTTGAAGGAAGTGAACCGGATGAGGAAAGTAAAATTTTTTTTTAAATTAGTTGTAAACGCTATTATTATTGTTTTTTTTGCTTTTGTTTCGGATTTTAAACCAAAATTATGGGAGGTTTCACATGAAACGAAAAAATTTACTTTCTGGTTTGTCTAATCTGGCGTCAACCATGTTAATAAGAAAAATTAAAAAAGGTATCCTATTTACTGTTCTTGTGTCTTTATGTTTATGTTTAAGTTTAAGTATAGTGTTGTTCGTTGGAAATCATAATGCGTCAGCAACAACAATTACGCTAACTAATCAGGGTTTTGAGGACGAGGTTGAAAGCGGTACCATACCTGGATGGACACAGGCATATGGAACGACGGGTGTTTCAGTAACTAAGGAAAGTGCTTACAGCTTGCATTATAGTTTTAAAATGGTGGATACAAGCTCTACCTCTAGTGTTGGTTTGGAGAGTGATAAAGTTAGCGTAGTAGCAGCACAGGATTACAAGGCTACGGTAATGGCGTATGTTGCCCAAGGTGGAACCTCCCTGTATATACGCTGGTATGATGGTAGTTCTCCCCCCCAATTAATCAGTTCAAATTATGTAAATAGTACTACTACAGGACAGTGGGCAGGGGTGTCGATTACCGCAACAGCACCTGCAAATGCAACCCAAGCAGCCATACTTTTGTACTCCAGTGCAGCAGCAGTCACAACAGCTTACTTTGATGATGTTGCCTTCTATGGAGTTATTAAGAACGCGGGATTTGAGACTGGAAACACTAGCGGCTGGACGCAGGCTTACGGAACGGGTGGTCTGTCAGTAGTAACTACAAATAAGTATAGCGGGAACTATAGTTTAAAATTAGTAGATTCAAGCTCTACCTCTAGTATTGGTTTGGAGAGTAATAAAGTTAGCGTAGTAGCAGCAAAGGATTACAGGGCTACGGTAATGGCGTATGTTGATAATGGTACAGCCTCCCTATATATACGCTGGTATGATAGTTCTAACGCGTGGATCAGTTCAAATTATGTAAATAGTACTACTACAGGACAGTGGGCAAGGATGTCGATTGCCGCAGCAGCACCTGCAAATGCAACCAAAGCAGCTATACTTTTGTACTCCGGTGCAGGGGCAGTCACAACAGCTTATTTTGATGATGCGGAATTTGACGAACAGTTTATAAATTTACAGAAACAGGTCACCAATACGATCGCATTAGAAGGCATATTTACGAAAAACGCCTCCAATGAAGACGTGCTGTATACACCGTTAGGAGGAACCACAACAAAGTTTGCAGAAATTAATCTTAATAACTACACTGCAAATAAGAAAATGTTATTGCCAAATGCAGCAGGTGCATGGGCAATGGCAGAGTCAAGTACAGGGAAAATTTATACAGGCACTTATACCAATGGAAATCTTTACAGCCATACGAAAGGGTCATCAACAGTGAGCGATTTAGGGCAGGCAGTTGCAGGTGGGACAAATCTTTTTGACGTAGATGCCGGGCCAAACGGAATTGTATACGGGGGAGTATATAGCACTAGCGGCGGAAAAATATTTAAATATGATCCTTCGAGCGGGTTTACTGTTCTCAACGGAGGTAACCCGTTGGTAGCAGGTGAGGATTATGTCAGAAGCGTAGCATATTATGCCTCGACAAATCATCTTTATGCAGGCATAGGTTCACATGCATATCTTATTAAATATAATCTTGCTACTGGAACTTCAACTAATATTTTACCATCTCAATACAGCAGTGAATCATTTGTTTATAGTCTGGACATTCGAAATGGAAAATTATTTGCAAGGCTTTCCCCAAGTTCTAAGGTATTAGTTATAAACTTATCGGACAATACGGTTGATGCGGTAATTGAGGATGTATCCTCACTAGGCGTATCTCCGCAATCTCCTAATAATAGTAATCTTGTTTACTATAGCAATGGTGAAAAAAAGTTGTGTTATTATAATATGAGTACCAAAACAACTGGGGTGCTGAATGTTGATCTTGGGGCTGGTATTGTGGAGTTTGGATATATTAATGACGGTACAAATAATATACTTGTAGGACTTGGTGCTGGAAAGGTTTTTAAATACAATTTGTCTAGCTCTGCTTTTCAATTATCAAGTCTTGATGTTTACGAGGCACCTACTAAATTACAGAACATAAAGATAGCACCGGACGGAAAAATCTACAGTAGCGGGTATTTGGCAGGCGGTATAGGTGTATATAATCCGACTACAGGACAAGTACAACTTTTTAGAGGTGTTCACCAGTCTGAAGGAATGACCTCAATAGGTGATGACATGTATTTTGGCGTTTATCCGGGTGCCCACATAGTGAAAAATGTGACTACAGGGTTATGGAATCCGGTAGACTTATTTAACTTGCATGATAATGGACAGGACAGACCATTTGGCATGCTGGGTGTAGCTTCAGAAAATA
>DASWUO010000021.1:0-5316 GCA_036401615.1 Bacilli bacterium
ATCATAGCATTTTCTTAGCTTGGGCTAAATAAACTAAGGTAACGGATACCCCTATGTTTTCAACAGAATCTGTTGTTACGGGATGGTCGTTAATCATACCTAGGAGGTTGATCAAGATGCCCACTCTACTCTATCAAATTGCCCTGATCATCATTATTGTAAGGTGCGGGTACATTGCTTTTCTGCAGTTAAGCCATCGTTCTAAAAATTGGTTGGATTTCTTCTTCCATGTATCCGTGGTGATTGTAGCTCTAACGTTCCTTATCTCCACTGACCGGTACTGGTAGCTTAAAAACGGATTATCCCTTATAATGGGCAGCAGGATTGGTACAGCAGAAAGGAGGGCCAGAGCATTGCATATCACTCCCGCACGAAACCACAACCTTTATCTGGCCCCACTGACTGTGGACAACGGCAAGGAGATTTGCATCTGGCGTTATGAAGCGCCCTATGACATTTACAATTGGGACACGTGGGAAACCATGTTTGATGCCGCTTATGAATTTGCCGATCCGGTGATCCGGAAGGAGCAATATTACGGTGTCTTTGCCCATTCCGGTGAATGGGCTTCAGCCAACCGCTTACTTGGCTTTGCCCAATTGTTTCCCATGGCGGGGATCACCCGGCTCGGGCTTGGACTTCGTCCCGATTTATGCGGATTAGGTATCGGTGCTGCCTTTGTCAAAGCGATTGTAGAAGCAGCTATAGTACAAGCACCTGCCAATCAAGTTGACTTGGAGGTGCTGGTCTGGAATACAAGAGCTTATAAGGCTTATGAACAAGCCGGCTTTGTCTATGAACAAACTTATGAACGTATGACCCCTGCAGGTAAGGCTGCGTTTCATGTTATGGTGTATAAGCCTCAATAATCACTAAATTCCTTCGGCTGCCCTGTCCCGGTTTCCTTCTCGATCTCCTCTTGATGCCCATCCTCTTTCAGTTCGCTCTCCTTCATGTCCTTAACACCCTCAGCATTCCCGGAGAACCGCATGAGGTCTCCGTATATGATTTTGTCAGAATAATTAAGTTCATTTTCCGCTTTCTCAATAAATGGCGTACAGTCCGCCAAGTCTACTTCTATGCCGCCATCCTTGCGGTAACACGTTTCTGCGGTGTACACGTTATTCGCTGTAATAAAACTGCCATCCCGTAAAACAACCAACGGGTCTTTATTCTCTTCGAATAAATCATGCCCGAAGTCCATTGCATTGGCGCCTTCCATACCCAACAATCCCAACAATGTAGGCCTGATATCCACCTGCCCGGCGGCACGCGAAATACGTCTTCCTTCATGGCCCGGAATATGTATAACTAGAGGGACCTTCTGCAATTGAACATGTTCGTAAGGTGTGATTTCCTTGCCCAAATATTCACCCATTGCCTTATTGTGATTGGAAGAAATGCCATAGTGGTCCCCATATAGAATAATGATCGAATTCTCATAAAGGCCCTCGGCTTTAAGCCCGTTAATAAAAAGCTTCATAGCCTCATCTTCGTAACGAACTGTAGTAAAATAACGATTTACCGTGCCATCTTCAGAACCAAATTCGGCAATCATCTCATCTTCTATCTCCAGGGAAAAAGGATGGTGGTTGGTTAAAGTAAGCAAGCGGCTATAGAAAGGTTGCGGCAATGATTTCATCAAAGGGAGGGTTTGCTCGACAAAAGCAATGTCCTTTAGCCCCCAGCCTACAGAGTTCTCGTCATGAATGATGTAATCTGTGCTGGAGAAGAATCGGTCGTACCCCAAATTCTGGTACATGATATCCCGATTCCAGAACGTCTTGTTATTGGCATGAAACACGGCGCTATAATAGCCCAGGGGCTTTAAAATCTTGGGTGTGGCATTGTACTCATTCTGGGAATGGGTGAAATAAACGGCTCCGCTTGGCAAGGGATACAAGGAATTGTCGACCATAAATTCAGCGTCGGATGTCTTTCCCTGCCCGGTTTGATGAAAGAAGTTATCGAAATAATAGCTCTCTTGAATAAACTGATTCAGAAAAGGGGTAATTTCCTGGCCATATACCGTATTGTTAATTACAAAATTTTGTGTAGATTCCAAGGAAACCATGATGATGTTCTTTCCCTTGGCTATGCCAAACAGATCCGAATGCTTGACTGGTGCTTCCACTGGCTTCTCCAGCTTCACGTATTCTGCCGCGTCATCAAATCCGCTGCTGGTGGCAAACGCCTTTTGGGCCTTCGTCTTCGAATTGATAAATAAATCATACACGTGGTAATTGTACGTTCCTATACTCTTGACTAAGATTCCGCGGTCAAAGGTTCGCGTGAGCAATTGCGGCCGTACGATTTCAGCCAGTCCAAGATTTACTATGAACACAACAATCCCGCAGATAAGCACAGCTTTCAGCTTCTTGCCCGTTAAGGAAACCTGGGGGAGCTTCATACGAATAAACACAAAGGCCAATATGAAAAAGTCCATAAATATAAGGATGTCCTGACCTTTCAGCAATCCAAAAGCACTGCCGCCCAACGCCCCCATATTGCTGGTCTGAAATAACACAGGCACCGTGATGAAATCGTTAAAAAAGCGGTAAAACACCACATTCATAAACAATAAGGCCGAGGATAGAAAGCTGATAGCCAACATGGCTGCATTGGTTCTCTTTCGAAAAAAAAGCAAAACTAGCCACATGATCACAACCACAGAACTCATCGGGCTAATCAGTAAAATAAACTCTTGAAATAAACTCTCCACTGGCAAGCTGAACCAAAACTTCTGTACGATATATGTCTTTAACCATAACAAGGCCGCGGTGAGATAAAGAAACCAATACTTCTTAAATGAATCCTTCAAAATAAAATCCTCAACTCCTTAACTTAACATCCAACATTTACATAAAATTAATATACGTTATTATATCACACGACCTTTGAGAATAATCACTTCCCCCTTAACATTCATGAAGATGTCACATTATCCCAAGAAGCATTACAATATATTAACTTAACGAGAATTCTCTATAAATAGTTTCATATATGACCGATATATTATTATGATCGAATTCTTCTTATTTCATTAATGAATATTTTGTCGATTAATAGTATAATTAGGAAATCATATTTTCAGAACTTATGGGGTGCTTAAGTGGAGAAATCAACATTTATCGGTTTAGGGCTGGGGCTTGTGGCAGTGATTTTGGGGATGTTTCTGAAGGGAGCCAATCCTTTATCCCTGGTTGAGGGACCTGCGGCCTATGTTATCATATTCGTCGGAACGGCGGGAACGATCTTTATGGGTTTTCCTATGTCCGAGGTAAAGAGATTCCCTCAGCTTATCAAGGTCATCTCCGTGGAACAGAAATTAATCCCCAAGAAGGATATCATTACTTTATTTATGGACTTTGCCTCGGTTACCCGCCGGGAAGGACTTCTTGCTCTTGAGAGCAAGGTCGATGAAATAGACGATCCCTTCCTCAAGAATGGCATGCGTATGATCATAGACGGAAATGAGCAGGACTTTGTTCGCGATGTGCTGATGGAGGAAATTGGCGCCATAGAAGAACGGCACAGGAGCGGCGCCCTCATCTTCTCTCAAGCGGGGATGTATGCACCGACTCTGGGGGTGCTTGGGGCCGTTATCGGACTTATCGCGGCATTAAGCCATTTACAAGATATAGCGGTGTTAGCCCATTCCATCTCGGCTGCATTCGTTGCAACCTTATTAGGTATCTACTCCGGTTATTGCCTTTGGCATCCGATAAGCAACAAACTCAAACGGTTATCCAAGAGGGAATTGGAAATTAAAATCATGATTGTTGAAGGCCTGTTATCAATTCAATCCGGTGTCTCTACAATTGCCATCAACCAAAAGCTGTCTGTCTTCCTATCTCCTGCAGAACGTTATGAATCGAAGGAGGAAGAGGGCAGTGTCGAAAAAGCACAAAGCGCCAGGTCATGATGTTGACCATATTGATGAAACATGGCTTATTCCCTATGCTGACTTATTAACGCTGCTGCTTGCCTTATTCATCGTGTTATTTGCTTCAAGCTCGATTGATGCCAAGAAATACGATCAGATCATGGTTTCCTTTAATGAAGTCCTTAGCGGAGGCAGCGGGGTATTGGAGAATAATACACCTGTGGGCGAATCTCCTCCCATGCCGAAACCGAAAGATTCTCCTACCGATGAAGAGAAGAAAGAGATTGAAAAACAACAAGAATTGGAGTTGCAGAAGGAGACCATTGACCTAGAGAAATTGAAGAAAAAGTTAGATGATTATATTAAAGAGAATAACCTGACTTCCCAGCTGGAAACCACCCTAAATACCCAACAGCTGACCATTACTATTCGGGACAATGCCTTATTTGCTTCCGGCAGCGCTACTCTTAAACAGGAAGCACGGGTTCTGGGTACCGCCATTTCCAAGATGCTGCAGCAGTATCCCCAGTATGAAATCGAAGTAGCCGGCCATACCGATGACAGGCCCATCAACACGTTCGAATTTGATTCCAATTGGGATCTTAGTGCAGAGAGAGCCTCAAATTTCATGGATGTTCTTCTGCTTAATGAAGAAATTGTTCCAAGAAGATTCCGCGCAGTGGCTTATGGGGAGTATCGCCCGCTCAAAACCAACAGGACGGAAGCAGGCCGCTCCGAAAACCGCCGGGTGGAAGTCTCCATCTTCCGCAACTTCCAGAGCACACCTGAGGTGATTGATGCTAACTGAACCTTAGTTACCTATTCGAGTTGATTGGCTGGTTCGTTAACAGCGTTAATCTAAGGAAATAGCCCGCTTCTTTCTAAATAAAATAAAAAGAAGCTGCCATAACAATGATATGCTCCCCATTAGGTAGACAGGTTAAATAATAAAACCTATCTACTACCTAAAGGGGAGCATTTTCATGTCTAAAAAGAATGAATATAGTGCAGCAGAGAAACTAGCCGCATTACAAGAGCTGGAAATCGGTCAGGGTACACGAAAGGATGTTTCTGGAAAATATAAAATAAGTGTAAATACATTGGTGAAATGGAGACGTCGTTATGAATTGTATGGACTTGAAGGGTTAGAGATTCACAGCCGCAATAAAAATTATTCAGCGGAGTTAAAGTTGCAAGCAGTTCTAGACTATCTTTCAGGAAAATATTCGAAATATGAAATCATAGATAAGTACAAAATATCCAGTCGCACACAACTCACAAAATGGATTAACATGTATAATGATCATAGCAGCTTAAAATCCTATAAAAGTGGAGGATCACACGCTATGACTAAGGGACGATCTACAAATTGGAAAGAGCGGATCGATATTGTCCTGTACTGTCTTTCCCACAACCACGATTATCCAAAT
>DASWUO010000022.1:0-7016 GCA_036401615.1 Bacilli bacterium
CCAACAAGCCGGCAAAAAGCCAACCCTCTACATCTATATAAGACCTTTAATTGTGGGTCTTATTCATGGGTTGGCTGGCTCAGCAGCTGTTGCTTTATTAGTGTTGAACGCGATTTCAAGTGAGCAAATGGCTGTTTTCTATCTGCTTATCTTCGGGTTAGGAACCGTAGCAGGCATGATGCTCACAACCCTTCTTATCGGATTGCCTTATGTGTTCTCACGGGGATTTGGATCTTTTCATAAGATTCTCGGCATCTCAACCGCTGTGTTTAGTATAGGATTCGGATTGGTCCTCATGTATGAATTGGGTATAGTCAACGGCCTATTTACCGACCATCCCGTCTGGGTTCCGGAGTGAGGCTGTAACCTAAAGCAAACTTTGTCTAAGCAGGAAAAGTCGGCTTACAGCAGTTAATCTGCCTTTATGCTTAGTAGTTTTCCATGTTCTGTCTGGATTAATCAAACAAATGGATGAACTCGCCATACCCTTCAGCTTCCATTTGTGCTTTGGGAATAAAACGCAGGGCAGCGGAGTTAATGCAATAGCGCAAACCTCCGGAATGTTTGGGCCCGTCATTAAACACATGGCCCAGATGAGAATCCGCCTCAAGGCTGCGCACCTCGGTACGGATATTGAAATGGCTCAAATCCATTTTCTCCTTCACGTTGGAGGCTTCAAGCGGCTTAGTAAAGCTCGGCCAACCGCATCCGGAATCGAATTTGTCCAGTGAGCTAAACAGCACTTCACCCGAAACCACATCGACATAGATGCCTTCTTCATGGTGATCCCAAAACTCATTCTTGAAAGGTGTCTCCGTGGCATTGTTCTGCGTTACATCGTATTGAATCGGGGTAAGTTTCTTCTTTAACAGTTCTTTGTCTTTTTTAGGTCTTGAATGGTTCTCTATGAACTTATCCCGACCCGACCCCTTTCGGTACATTTTGTAGTGAAGCGGGTTCTTTTTGTGGTAGCCTTGATGATATTCTTCAGCCGGATAAAAGGTCGATGCCGGAAGAACAGGAGTCACTATAGGCTCGTCAAACCGCCCGCTCTCATCCACTGCTTTTTTCGACGATTCCGCCTGCTGCTTTTGTTCTTCATTATGGTAATATATCGCCGTCTGGTAGGACTGGCCGCGATCGTGAAATTGACCGCCTATATCCGTAGGATCGATCTGGTTCCAATAAATATCAAGCAGTTTCTTATAAGGAAAGATACTGGGGTCGTAAGTGATCTGTACAGCTTCTAAATGTCCCGTTGTCTCGGAGCAAACCTCCTCATAGGTGGGGTTTTCTTTAAAGCCTCCTGTATAGCCGGAGACCACCTTAAGAATCCCGGGCAGCTCATCAAAGGGGGAAACCATACACCAAAAGCATCCGCCGGCAAAGGTAGCCAACAATTCTTCTTTACTATTATTTTCTTTCACACGGCTCATAACGACTCAACCTCATTTCTTGTTTTATACAGATCGTTTTTCTTAATTATCTAATCAAATGTTACCATATGCCTTAAACTAATATCAATTTTAGGCCAGCTATGATAAGAACTACGGCAAGCAATCTCAAAATAGTTGTATGTTGCACCTGCTGTTTACTGCCAAATCGCGAACCGATGATTCCGCCTGTAATTGCTGCAACAGCTAATAAAGGAAGATATGCTGGAAGGTCAAGAAGATTTGGGGAATGTCCTAATAATCCAGAGACAGAGTTGACGAAAATAAAAGCAGCAGAAATGCCTGAAGTAGTCCTAGGGTTGCTCCAGCCCATAAACAAGAGAAGGGGACTTAAAAAGATACCCCCACCAACACCCACTAAACCCGATAGGAATCCAATCAGAATACCAGCAATAACGGCAATACTAAGCGGCATTCGGTTTAATGGTTTATCCTGGGCTGGTTTGTAATAAAATAACCGAATGGCACTAAACAATAATATAATCCCTGCTATGATTTTATACCAGTGACTTGGAATGGCAATCGACCCGCCTATATATGCAAAAGGAATGGCTGCTAAACTAATGGGAAGGAAGATCGACCACGAAAAGCATTTAGCTTTATAAAACCTGATAGTTGCTATACTGGAAACTAATATATTAAGGACAAGCCCAATGGGCTTCATAAGGATTGGAGGTAGGCCCAAAAGCGCCATTACCGCTAAATAAGCTGATGCTCCTCCATGTCCAACCGTAGAATACAACGCAGCACCTATAAATATGAATAAAGTAAGTAAAACAATATCAAATGTTTCCATGTTTTATCCTCACAATGACTTTAAGGTCATAAACGTTTATTATTCTGGCTTACAATCCGCACAATGCCCGAAAATTTCAAACTTATGATTCAAGATGTTAAATTGCTCCGGCAGCCCGGAAACATATTGCATCGGGCAGAATTCAAATGTATATGTTTTTTCACAACCTACACAAATTACATGATGATGGTGGTGAGTCTGGCAGCGGGCTTTAAACTTAATGGTGTCGGACAGGTGAAATTGCTCTAATACGTTCATCTCGTTTAACAAACGCAAATTTCTGTATATGGTGTCTAGACTCACGGTAGGGTATTTGGCCTTCATATGGTCATAAACGTCCTTAGGAGAAAGATAAACATCGTCCCCGGCGAACAGTGCAGCTAAATCTTTTCTCTGCTCTGTAATTCTCCAACCTTTTCTTTCCATAGCCGTAATCATTTCTTTAATGGTTTCCTCTTTAGTCGGCATAATATGATCCCCCGGTTCCATAAAGTATTATGTCAATAGTGCATCATTTTGCTTATGGAGTCAATCGATCAGGCTTATACATTACCGCGTGTTCGCCTATTATTTTGATATTTTTGCCCATTCATGGTGTATTTTCTGGGTATCAAGATCTATGCCAATCATGACTACATACTGTTCTCCCATATAATCTACAGGTTCCCAAGTTATTCGTTTTGCCGCAAATTGCATCAGAAACACGCCTTTTGAATTGGTTACAGAAAGATATCCCTTGGCTCGGAGTAACTGGGAACCCCATGTCTTTAGAAACTTTTCGATACGGCTAGATGAGGTTGCATACGTTTGTGCCATGGGGAGTGTAAGGGTTTGAACACGGGAATATGACATTTCAACCTGCTGTTCACCAGAATGATGGGCTTCATGGGTATGATGCGAATGGCCGGGTTTAGGTTCAGGCTTAAGCACATGAAAGGGGCTCTGTTTAATAGGCGCTTGCTTCAATAATGGTTCTAATCCAGCAAATATGCCTTCCATTTCAATATTGCTTTGTGTTGTAAATAGCAGCTTGGATTGAGCGTTTAGCTTACGTAGGGCTTTTTCAATTTTTGCAGCTATTGCAGGAGTTATTAGATCCATTTTGTTGATTAACAACAGATCAGCCACCTCTATTTGTCGACGAAGGGTGTGAACCAGCTGCTTATCTGAAGAAAAAATGCTGTTATAATCAAGCAGATTTTCCGCATCAAGCAAAGTAATGATTTGTTTGAGATAAACCTTATTCCTGATGGACGGTTCCGTTAAACAATCCACTATCTCCTCGGGATTAGCTACTCCGGTTAATTCAATAAATATGACATCCGGATTCTGCAAAAGCTGATTTTCAATGCAGCCTGTCACTTCGCTTTTCTTACTGCAGCAGATGCATCCATCCAGCAACTTATCAACGATCAATTCCGGCATGAAATTCATGATCAAATGGCCATCCACATCATTCTTTCCCAACTCGTTCATTAGAACAGCGGATGTTAATCCGCGTTTATGCGCTTCTTGCAGCAGCCTCAGCAATAGAGTCGTCTTTCCGCTTCCCAGAAATCCGCTTAGCACAACAACCGGTATTTTCTGCATTTCTATCCTCCTTGTTCTGCCATCAGTATAAATTTCACCAAGCATCTTATATTACGATTGTTTAAATGTAATTATTACTATTTAATAACTAACAATTATGATACTATAAAAAAAGGTCGAGGTAAATGGAGCTTGTCTGCGATTCTGCAGAAAAAAACATGAACAAAGCATGCATTGTGGAATCAAGTGTGCCATCATTTAAACGTAATAATTACATTTAAACTATAATGATTTGTAATGGAGGACATTTAATGGAGAACCCCACGCCGATCCATATCTTATCGGGATTTTTAGGAAGCGGAAAAACCACGCTGCTGGCCGGTGCAATAGATTACTATACTGGATTGGGCAGGAAGCCTGCCGTGATTATGAATGAAATCGGCGAGGTTAACCTTGACGGTTTATTAATCGACTCTACCATTCCTATGACTGAGATGTTAAGCGGCTGCATTTGCTGCACGATCCAAGGAGATTTGGGATTGACGATCAGGAATCTTATGTTGGAATATAAGCCTGATGTGATTTTTATTGAGGCAACAGGCGCCGCGAACCCCATGGAGATATTAGATGGTGTTGCGGATGCGTCCCTGCTGCTGGAAACCGTAATAAAATCTGTTATAACGGTGGTCGATGCCCCTCATTTTCTACAGTTAAAACAAGAGGGAAAGGGAAAGACTTTCCGATTGATGGTTGATCAAATTCGTTGTGCGACCTTGTTAATCTTGAATAAAATCGATCTGGTCAGAACACCTGATTTGGCTGAATTGGAAGGCGCTCTTTATGAAATAAATAAGTTCGCCCCTATTTATGGGACAGTATTTTGCCAAATTGACATGAATTTGCTTGACTCCTGTGAACAGGATAGTGGAAATGAACATGCCAAATGTATAAATGATCATGGTATCCATGAACACAATGGTGATGATGGCCACTCCTGCGATCATGACCATCCAGAGAAGTATTATGTGCACCGTATTATTAAGAAACACCACCATTCGCATGATCATGTGATGGTCTATACCCATTATTTCCGGCATGCGATAGATAAAGCGAAATTCGAAGAAATCATTAATGAATTGCCGCAAGAAGTGTATCGGGCGAAAGGAATTATGGTGTTTTCTGATGCTCCTGACCGGGTTATGTTTCAATACGCTTATCGCCATTCGAATTTTCTGAACATCGCCCCAAAGGTTGAAGTGCCCAATGTGGCCGTATTTATTGGCGAGAACTTTTCGAAAGAAAAGCTTCAGACGGCCCTAGGTGAATTGTAATCTGGATTTGACAAAAAAGACTGAAAACCCTATACTCATTAATAGTAATAATTACGTTTAATAAGGAGGATTAACAATGGCAACAAATACTCAAGTGGATGAGCGGATACCGGTCACGGTACTTACAGGGTATCTCGGGGCGGGGAAAACAACCTTGCTTAACCACATTCTAACCGCAGACCATGGGCTTAAGATCGCCGTTATTATCAATGAATTCGGTGAAGCAGGAATCGATAATCAACTTGTTATCGGCGCAGATGAAGAAATTATTGAGATGAACAATGGCTGTATTTGTTGTACTGTGCGGGGCGACTTAATCCGCATACTCGGGGAGCTGATGGATTCGAAGAAAGGTGTGGGTCCGAAAAAGACTGATTTTGACCGTGTACTGATTGAAACAACAGGACTTGCCGATCCTGCGCCTGTTGCCCAAACTTTTTTTGTGGATGAAGAGATGGCTGACTTTTATAAGTTAGATGCCATTGTAACGGTGGTGGATGCAAGACATGCTGGACAGCATTTAGATGACGGCCATGAGGCCCAGGAGCAGGTGGCCTTTGCCGATGTGATCTTATTGAATAAAGTAGATTTGGCGGACCAGGAAGCTCTTGAGCGGCTTGAGCATCGGCTGCGCGCCATGAATCCCTCTTGCAAAATATACCGCACAGAGAAATCTAAAATTGAAACCGATCAAATACTAGGAATTAATGCCTTTGAATTGGATAAAAAACTGGAGATTGATCCCGGTTTTCTGGAAGAAGAAGCCCACGAACATGACGACTCGATCACTTCAGTAGTGTTAAGGGAAGATCGCCCGCTCGACCTGCCTAAGCTGGAGAAATGGATCAGCGCTTGGATTTCTGAACACGGTGTAGATACATTCCGTTACAAAGGGATTTTGAATATTAAGAATGTTAAGCAGCGCATCGTATTCCAAGGCATTCACATGCTCTTTGAGTCGACTCCTGACCGGGATTGGAAGAAGGGAGAAGTCCGGCGAACGGAAATTGTCATTATCGGCAAGAATCTGGATGAAGCTTGGTTTAGAGAGCAATTTGCCGGGTGTGTGGCGGTTTAATTTAGGTCTTTTGTTGGAAATTGAAAACACTAAATGACCTGTCTCTATTGACAACGTTTTATGTTTAAACGTATAATCTATATGTAAATAGTAATAATTACGTTTTATATTTGAGAGGAGAAATAAAGGAAATGAAGAAGAGAAGTTTTGTGCTGCTTGTTTCTGTTGTGATGATGGGTTCTATTTTACTCGGAGGCTGCGGAGCAACAAAGAGTAGTTTAGTTGAGGGAAAGATTAATGTTGTAACAAGCTTTTACCCACTTTATGATTTTACCCGAAAAATTGGCGGAGAGCACGTGAATGTTATTAACCTGGTTCCAGCCGGAGTTGAGCCCCATGATTGGGCGCCCAAAAGCACGGATATGAAAAACATTACGAAAGCGGAAGTTTTTGTTTATAATGGAGCAGGATTTGAAGGCTGGGTGGACGACTTTCTTAAAGGATTAGAAAAGGACTCTAAACTTGAGGCGATCGAAGCAAGCCGCGGAGTTGAACTGATAGATGCGACTGAAGAAGAACACGAAGAAGAGGGTCACGAAGAGGAAGGGGAAAACCATGCGGAGGAAGGTAATGGCCATGAAGAAGACGGCGATGATCATGGCCAGTACGACCCGCATGTTTGGGTAAGCCCGCTTTCTGCAAAGAAACTGGCAGAGAACATTAAAATGGCTTTAATTAAAGCAGATACAGCGAATGAAGCGGATTATGAAGCCAACTATCAAGAGCTAATCGTAAAACTGGATGTCCTCTCAGAAAAATTCAAAGCGGTTGTTGCCAAATCTGCAAGAAAAGATATTATAGTTTCCCATGGGGCTTTCGGCTACATG
>DASWUO010000023.1:0-9507 GCA_036401615.1 Bacilli bacterium
CTGTATGCCCGGTTCTGGCATAAGGTGCTTTACGACCTTGGATACGTCTCGACCAAGGAGCCTTTCCACAAGCTTGTGAATCAAGGCATGATTCTGGGACAGAACATGGAGAAGATGAGCAAGTCGCGCGGCAATGTCATCAATCCGGATGAAATTGTCAATGAATTTGGCGGAGATACCCTGCGCATCTATGAAATGTTTATGGGGCCGCTTGAGGCGACCAAACCGTGGAACACGAACGGGGTCGAAGGCACATATCGTTTCCTGAACCGCGTATGGCGTTTGTTCATCACCGAGGATGGACAATTGAATCCACGGATCAAAGATGGCGAAACCACAGATTCCTTTAAGCGCACATGGCATAAATCGATCAAAAAAATAACCGAAGACTATGAAGCGCTTCGGTTTAATACGGCAATCAGCCAGATGATGATTTTTGTGAACGAGGCTTATAAGACCGATGTTCTTCCAAGAGAAGCCATGAACCATTTTGTACAGATGCTTTCACCTACCGCGCCACACATTGCCGAGGAACTATGGCAGCGGTTAGGCAACAAAGAGAACACCGTTACTTATGTTCCTTGGCCTTCTTACGATGAAGCATGGACGGTTGAAAATGAAGTGGAGATTGTTATCCAAGTTAATGGCAAGATCGTGGAACGGGCCATGATTTCCCGAGACATGGAAGAAGCCGAAATGCAGGAGCTGGCCCAACAATTCGACAAAGTCAAGGAACTGATTTCAGGCAAAACCATCCGCAAAATGATCACGGTAAAGGGTAAGTTAGTCAACATTGTTGTAGGGTAAATTACAATTTTGAAATAGGTGCCTTTATCTACCTTATTCAAAGTATGAATGCTGAATTTCACAATATAAGGTTCAAAAACGACCTAGTGGAAGCACCACCTCTTTAAAAAAAATGATTTAACTATAATAGGGTCTATTACGACCCTTGGCTCGACAATACTTCTTGTTATTGTAACAATAGGGGTAGAGAAAGACCTTGGGGTTCACTAATAATCTGACTACTTAACCTTCTGGCCATAGAAGGAAGCATGGACTTTCTCTAAATCTTCAGCAAACTTTGCGTGTGTGGTACGGATCAGCTGGACAAAAACATCGTCCATTTCCCTCTCCAACACACGCAGCGCTTCCGCGGTGATTCCTCCGGGAACGGAAACCCGTTTCTGCAGAGCTTGGGGTGTAAACCCGCCGGTAGTAAGCAGCTTTCCTGTGCCCAGAACCATCTCACTGGCGAGAAGTGTCGCTTCATTGGAGGATATTCCGGTCTCCAGAACCGCGGCTTCAACAAACTTTTGAATGAAGAAAGCAAGAAATGCCGGTCCGCAGCTCGATATATCCGAGGTGATCCGCGTGTATTCTTCAGAAATCACGATCGGCTCGCTCATATGGCGCAGCAGCCCCTCAATTAACTCCCTATCCAATGAAGTTATCCTTGAACCGTAAATACACAGACATGCCCCGCTGTGCTCAAAATTCGTTATGCTGGGAATGATCTTAGCGATTTTGCCTGTCAGCTGTTCTTCCAGGTGTTCCAGAAGCACAGCACTTGTGATTGAAACAATGATTTGAGCGGGATGCACAGACTGCCTTATTTCATCGATGACCCTCTTGAACTCCATCGGTTTAACACATAAAAACAGAATTTCGCTGTTAAGCGCAACCTCTTTATTTGTTGCAACGGCCTTTATACCGGAATACTGTTTTACCAAACGCTCAGTTTTGCTTCGTGTTCGATTGCTTATGGTAATTTGCTCCGGATCGAGCGCGTTCGATTCAATTAGTGCTTCAATTAGAATACTGCCCATGCTCCCTGTTCCTATGAACCCAATATTCATAAAACCCCCGCCTTCCAAAATCAGTTATCTTGCCATTTGAAGGGTACTTTTTAATTTAAAAGTGCTTTCACATGTATATGCGACGGTGATGAGCATGATTCGCGTTATTTTGCTAAAAAAATTAGAGAAACCAAGGAGGTTATTCATGTACTCGAGCTTTTCCCCAATAAAAAAGATAGTGATTATGAGCACGTTGCTGCTCTTATTAGGTTTGATTGTGGTTCTCTATTTGAGCATAAAGGCAGAAGGAAGCCAAATCGGGCAATGGGTTGATGTCAGTAAACAAATGGAGAAGGCTATAAACCAAGTTTCTGTAACTAATCTTCCCAAGGAACAACAAGTCGCATCCACAGGAAAAAAGCCCCAATCAACTCCGGTAAAAGAAACACAAATAGCTTCGACTGCTGATACACTAAGCGCCTCACCAGCGCCAATGCAACAACAGCCCACAGTGACTCCTGTATTAGCAGAAGTCTCCACAGAAGCCGCCGGATTAATTAACATTAATATAGCCACGGTTGCAGAACTGGACGAACTGCCGGGCATCGGCCCAAGCAAAGCCAAAGCGATTGTCGACCACCGGCTTAAGATTGGCGGATTTACCTCATTGGAACAATTGATGGATGTGAAGGGGATCGGCTCCGTTATATTTGCAAAGGTGAGGGGGGAAATCAAGCTGTAGTTTATACGATTAAATGATATAATATTGAAAAAGCAGAAGCGATCTCGCAGCAATTCCAACAGATTTATTTTATAAGGAAGTGATGATGTGGAATATAATAAAAAACCAAATAAAAAGCCGGATCATCTCCGCGAACAACCTATGACTTATGGTGAGTATGCGGATCTCCCTGATGATGGAAATAGGTATGAATTGGTTGAGGGTTTTTTGGAGATGATGAGTCCAAGCGCTACAACTAAACATCAAATGATCAGCTTTCAGATTCAGAAAAAATTAGCACAAAGCTGTGAGCATGAATATTTTATTCTCAACGCACCTTTGGATGTTATCTTGTCACCTAAAGAGGTACGGCAGCCGGATCTGGTCATGATCCACCGCGGGCGGATTCATATCATGAAGAAATACGGAATTGAAGGCGCTCCTGATCTGGTTGTGGAAATTTTATCACTTTCTTCGATAAAAAGAGATAAAGTCAACAAATTGAAATCCTATGCTTATTATGCTATTCCGGAATATTGGATTGTTGATCCGGGCAATGGTACTCTTGAGCAATATGTTCTTCAGGACAAAAGCTATGAATTGGTAGAGGTCTATACTGAGGATGAAATAATTAAATCTAATCACATCCCGTGTGTGTCTTTCTCAATGAAAGAGATTATGAATCAGATACCTGACCTATATGATCATTAATAGAAGACAGTTTATGCTTACTGAAAGGAGCTTATCCATTGACCACTACAGTCCGTAAAGATTGGGATACATACTTTCTCGATATAGCCTACATGGCTTCTACCAGATCACAATGTCCGCGCAGGCGGGTAGGGGCGGTGCTGGTTCAGGGCAAGAAGCTGCTTGGGACGGCTTATAATGGAGCTCCTATGGGAGTTTCGGATTGCTTAGAGTCCGGGTGTATGCTAGTTGAGGAATTTGAAATAAAACTGCTGGATAGCGGAGACGAAGAAATGGTCAAGAAACAACGTTGCATTCGTACAATCCATGCTGAACAAAATTTACTGTTGTTTACGGATCGAAGGGACCGCGAAGGATCTACGGTTTATGTAACGGATCAGCCGTGCTGGACTTGTGCCAATATGCTGGCTAACAGCGGAGTGTCAGAAATTGTGTACCATCGTCCCTATCTTAAGGACAGCGGCAAGGTGAAGGCTTTAATGATGCATCGGGGAATTGATTTTAAACAAATGGAGTCCTACGTCCCACCAGCAGGTGTAGCAACAACTGTGTCTCATTAGCAAATGCACCATAAGGGAACGGTAGTTTATCGGCATTAGAAGTACGTTTTGATACACTAGAATAGGAGCACCTCAAGAGGAAGAACCTCTTTTCGCACAGCGCGGGAAGGGGTTCTTTTGTTGTTTTATACCCGTTGCGGATCTACACGCCCTTATTCCATGAATAAAACGCAATATTATGCCTTTGCGGATCTACAGGCCTCTATTGCTGAGAAAAAAGCTCTACAAGCATTAGAATCTATTAAATAGCGGAATGTAGTTCCGCGGGGCGTCTGAAAAGGGGTTACTAAGACGAATAGCGCACCTCAGTTCCTTTAGAGTTATCACAGTTTCGTTAGAGTCGCCAGATCCGCAAAGAGCTACTGTAAACATTCAAAAAAAATTGTACAAGGAGTGAATGATGTTTGAAAAGGCCTGTAGTATGGTTCTCATTAGCTTGGGTGTTAGGGGTTTGTTTGGCGCTTAATTACGAATTACACATATCCATAATGGTATGGACCGGACTATCCCTTTTTCTGGTTTTAGCCACAACTTTAACCCAAATCCGCTATAAATCATGGATGGTTTGTTTGAGCGTGTTGGCAGTTTCTTTATTCTATTGTTATTGGGTTGAAGAGCGGAACAAGTCACAAATATCAGCAGAGTCTCTCGGGATGAGCGAAAAAGACAGTCATTTATTAGCGGGCAGTGAAGTTGTCATTAATGCGGACATTATATCTTCTGTGGAGATTGACGGTGACCGCGTTTCTTTTGTAGTGAAGGTGAGACAGTTATCACTAGGTGAACCTATCGGGTCTGGAAGTGAACCTATCGGGTCTGGAAGTGAACCTGTCGGACCTGATAGTGAATCTAGGGGGCATAGCAACACCTACTCCGAAAAAATCCAAGTCAGCATCAAGCTCCTGACTCTAGAAGAACTGCAAAAAGCGAAGAGTTGGAAAAGAAATGATACCATCTCACTTAGCGGCGCTTTAATTGAACCTTCTCCTGCGCGGAACTTTGGCGGATTTGACTACAAGAGGTACTTGTTGTTCCGGCATATCCATTGGATGGTTCAAACTAAAGGCTTGGAACACATTGAAGTAAAATCCGCTTTTCGTTGGAACCTAAACCAACTCTACAGATGGAATGATAAGTTGCGTGACTTTCTTGGATCCAAGCTTGAGGCGATTTACTCCGCAGAACAGACAGGGTTTATGAAGAGTTTAATTCTCGGAATCACCGGAGACTTGGACCCTGGGCAATTCCAGCAATTCTCGCAAATTGGCTTGACCCATGTTCTGGCGATATCCGGACTCCATGTGGCTGTATTTCTGGCAAGCTGCATAGGCCTCATGCGTGCATTTAAGATCACAAGAGAAACCAATCTTCTAGTGGCCATGCTGTTAATCCCGGCTTATGTGCTAATAACCGGTTCCTCGCCATCGGTGGTCCGTGCAGGCACGATGGGGATGATTGCCTTATATGCTGCCCGAAAGAGACTCTTGAAGGACGGCGTGCATATCGTAAGTATAGTCGGATTTCTCATGCTCTTATGGAATCCTTACTTATTGATGGATGTAAGCTTTCAGTTATCTTTTCTTGTCACGCTTGGCTTAATTATCGGAGTCCCCCAGATTAGCCGGCTGCTGCCCATTCAAACGAAATGGATCAACAGCTCGATCTCCGTAACGCTTGTGGCACAGGTGGTTTCGTTCCCGTTGTCCATCTATTATTTCAATCAATTCTCTCTATTATCCTGGTTGGCCAATTTGTTCTTGGTGCCCTTAATTAGCTTTATCGTGCTCCCCTTGGGTTCCATTGCGATGATAATAAGCCTGTTCAGCGAGTCTGCGGCCGCATGGTTGGCGTGGATCACGGAGTGGATTAACAGCCTTATTTTTCTAATCGTAAATGAATTAAACAGCCTGAAAATATTTGTAATGATCTGGGCCAGCCCTTTAATAATTTGGATCCTCCTTTATTACCTCTTGATGGTACTTCTCATAAAAAGCTTGTTAATCTGGACAAACAAGTCGGAGGTTGAGCATATTATGGGACACTCCCAACGATCGAAACGCCCCGGCTGGAAAACCAGCCTGATTCTGTTAAGCAGTTGGATCCTCCTATTATGGATAGGATACCACCCGAACATGGGAAACAAGCATCAGGGGGAAGTGCAATTTATTGACGTAGGCCAAGGGGACGCTATCTTAATTCGAACGCCGGAGAATCGTTATATTTTGAATGATGGGGGAGGAACGATTACCTTTCGCAAACGGGGGGACGAATGGAAGAATCGCAAGGATCCGTATGAGGTCGGGAAGAAGCTGTTAGTGCCTTTGTTGAAGAAGAGGGGCGTGCAACAAATCGATTACTTGATTATCAGTCACGAGCATGCAGATCATATCGGCGGTTTACAGGCGGTTCTGGAGCAGATACCGGTTCGTCTGGTCATATTTAATGGCACACTTAGTCCCAATGAACAAACGATAAAATTGTTTCGAACAGCTCTTGATCTGCACATTCCTCTCATAGAAGCTTATGCAGGCGAAAGATTGCAGGTGGACAAACATACATCGCTGCAGTTTCTTTATCCGTTTGCTGAAGAGGAGCGCGGGGATGAACCGGAGGATAAACCAGTGGAAGAACAAACCGTAGATCTAAACTCTGCCCAAAACAATGTTTCGGTTGTCTTTATAATGAAGATGTATGATTCAACGTTTCTGTTTACCGGGGATATGGAGCATAAGGCGGAGATGGATTTGCTGCATAGATTAGAGAGCGAAGGCAACAGCGGAGATGGCAGCAGCGGTGGTGGCAATACGAAGATTGATGTGTTAAAAGCAGCGCACCATGGCAGCAAAACATCTACCTCACAGGAGTGGCTTAACTTTTGGAGGCCGGGGGCTGCAGTGATCTCAGTTGGTTTGTATAATTCCTACGGCCACCCCAACCCACCGGTACTGGAACGATTGTCTGAACAGGGCATCTCTATCTATCGAACAGACGGCCACGGAGAGATCCAGATGAAGGTGAAGGAGCATTCCCTGCAGGTAAGGACCAAAATGATCAATCTAGTATACTAAAAATTATTTTTTTGTTATTCTTAATAGAGTGATTAAGAGACTATTAAATTTTATGTCATATTCTAAATAAAATTGTGAATCAACTGCAACATATTCAGGGGCATCTGCGTCTTAGTAGTTGCAAGAAGGGAGTATCCTCGTGATTGAGCAAGAACAGATTAAACAAGCTCAAGCTGGCGATTCAGAAGCATTAGTGACCTTATTGCGGGCAATTGAAACACATGTATACCGAACAGCTTATTATATTCTTGGCAACGAACAGGATGCTCTGGATGCTTCCCAAGAAGCGCTAATTCGGGTATACACGAAGATTAACACTTACGAGGAAAAAGCTTTATTCAAAACATGGGTGCAGCGGATTGTGACGAACATTTGTATCGACAAGTTTCGCCGTACGAAAACTACAGTTTCTATAGACGAGCATAATATGGTCTTTACTACAGAACATAATGTCGAAGATGATATCATCTCGTCCTATGTTGCTAAAGATATCCAAGAAGCCATTAAGAAATTGCCCGATCATCACCGGACTGTAGTTGTATTAAGATATTTGCAGGACTTTTCCTATAACGAAATCGCCGAATCCTTGGATTTACCGTTGAATACGGTCAAATCTTATTTATTCAGGGCAAGGCAGCAATTATATTCCTTACTTCAAGATTATCAGAAAGGCGGTGTTCGAGGATGAATTGTCAAGAAGTGCTGGACTTAATGCAGAAATACGTAGACCAGGAGCATACCAATTCGGAATATGCAGAGATGTCCGAGCATCTACATCGATGCCCTTCTTGCACAGCTATATTTGAACGGTTAAAACGCCTCTCCGACGAACTCGAGCAATTGCCGAAGGTGGTTCCTGCTTATAGCATTGTAGACACCATCCTGCCGAAGCTTGAAAGAATGAACTTGCTTTATCAGCCAACTTGGAAAGAACGTTTCATGGAGCGCTTCCCCTATAAAACCTTAGGATCGCTGGCAGCCGGTATTATCTTATTGCTTGTAATTCTAAACAGTGATTTACCGGGAAGTATGAATAGTGCGGATTCAGAAAAAAGTGCACTTCATATGGAAAGCATGAATAGGGATACAGCAGGGAACAACCTTGCACCTGCACAAGAAGATGGATCCGACAATAAGGCAAAAGTAGAATTCTCTGAATCCGTTACCGAATCTCCAACAACACCTGCCCCGACAGCTGAGATGGAATCGGCGGGAGAAACAACCGATGCTGAGGCCACTGACTCCAGTGCAGCGGATCCCGTGGGCGAAGCTAAACTTTTCAAAGCAACAAGTCCACCTGCCACCAAGAAACCCACACCGAAGCCTGCAGCAGCTTCGACACCTGAACCGCAAGCTACAGAGGCCGGAGGGTATGGCGGTGCAACAGTCGATGAGGAACCGGCAGTACAAGAGGAAAACAATAATGCCGAATTGGCGCCTTCGCAGTCACCCAGCGCTGTCTTAACTACAGATGCTGAACAGTTTCCTTCAGGAGACGGGGCCTATATCGCTTATGTCCGGCAGAATGAGACTTCACAAGAGGTTGTTATTGTTAATCAACAATTTGAACCTGTGTTTACCTCGTTCGCCAAAGAAGTAGAACAGATCCTGAATATTGTTTGGTCGGAAGAAAGCAAGGTGCTGTGGTTTGATACTTTTGATGGCCAAACTACGCGGCATTATAGTGTGGATCTTGTCAAATTGCAGGAATCGGAGCATGTCAGATAATTATTTATTAACAATCAGCACATTTTACTGCCAGGCTGCGTATAGTATAGGAAGGCGGCAAGCCCAATGTCGTATGACCACTTGGGAGAGGTTTCTAGAGCCAAAACCCAAGTGTTTATATAGATCATGGGACCAAGGAATGATGTTAGAATCCATTGTGATTCTAATGTGATTCCTTTGTTTTTGTATGTTATGATGATGTAAGAAGATTAGAGGTTGACTCTTAGTTGAGCCCATAGATAAAGAGGAGTATTTCTGGATGGATTACAAGACTGCCGCAAAAGAAATAGGCAAGGGTTTATTCAAGCCTGTTTATGTATTATATGGACCCGAGAAATATTTAATGCAAGAGTTTACAACGTATTTAACCGATCATTTGGTCGAAGAGCCCTTTAGAGATTTTGCTGTCAGCAAATTTGATTTGTCGGAAACCAACTTGGAGGCGGTCATTGAAGACGCGGAAACTTTTCCTTTTATGGTGCCGCAGAAAATCGTCATTGCCAAAGACGCTTATTTCCTCACAACGGCCAAGGAAAGCTCCAAGGTTGAACATAATATGGATAAATTATTGGAGTACATACAGTCTCCTGCGGATCATACCGTATTGGTTTTTACCGTTATTGCAGACAAGCTGGATGAACGCAAAAAAATCGTCAAGACCTTAAAGCAGGAAGATTTCATGGTCCCTTTTCTGGCCTTAAGTCCGGAAGAATTGGTCCAATGGATCAAAAAACAAGCAGCTAAGGCGCAATTTATGTTTGCCGGCGGAGCAGCGGAGCATTTGATTCTTTATTCCGGAACAAATCTGCAAAACCTGTCAACGGAAATAGAGAAGCTCTCCCTCTATGTGGGCAGCGGCGGCACGGCGACAAAGGGCCATGTGGAACAACTGGTGGTCCGCAGCGTTGAACAGAATGTGT
>DASWUO010000024.1:0-7832 GCA_036401615.1 Bacilli bacterium
GTTTATCCGGAAAAATTAATGGTTAGAATTGCTTTAGACGATGGTGATGTGGTTGGTTTGTTAGCGGCAGATTATTTGCAGGAACATAAACCGAGAAATAACATTGCAGCGCCTGCCATGACCATAGAGAAAGCAAGGGAAACCTTGAATCCTGAATTGAAAGTTTCCAATCATGACATAGCGTTAATTAAGAATGAATTAGAGAAAGAAGTCATATGCCATGAATTTTCCGGAAGAATCAATGGCACCCGTTACCGGATTTACATCAACGGAGTAACGGGAATTGAAGAGAAAGTGGAAGTTATCGATCAAGCAGATCCCAGTGCTGCGAGGGGATAACACAATCTGTTGCAAACCTTACGAAAGAAGCAACCCTGAAAAGTTGCTTTTTTTAATGCTTCCTAATTGTTATAGGCATTGTTATAATGAAACCAGAAAAGTTTATGATGCAGTTAGGAGGGGGCAGCACTTGCTTCCAAAAATCAGCCAAACGTTATTTCTTCAAGTTGCCAACGTAGATGAAACTGAGGAGAAAGAAGAATATAAGTCGCGGATTTCCGATGTGGGAGAGGAATCCTTCTCCATTGATGTACCCATTGATGTGAAATCAGGAAAATTGCATAGAGTATATGTTGGCGATACGATCTCAGCCTATTATGTTTCCAACGATGGGGCTAAATACTATTTCAACTCTGAAGTCATGGGCTTTACTAACGATGTTCTTAAATTGGTCATTATTAAAAAACCGCAGCTTGATGCGATCACGAAGGTGCAACGACGCACCTTTCTTCGTGTGACTGCTGACCTGGAGGTAGCAGTTAAGCTTTCGGAACACTTTAAGTTTCTGGCCATTACAGAGGATGTAGGCGGAGGAGGAATATCTTTTGTATGCGACGGCTCCGTACCTATAAAGCAGAAGGATGTCGTTTCATGTTGGCTTCTGGTACCCTATCGAAACGGAAGCATTGACCATGTTCCTTTTAAGGGTGATCTTGTTAGAATCAAACCGCTTGACACAGGCAAACAGCTTGTCATGCTTAGCTACACTGAAATTACGGATCCAGACAGGCAAAAAGTCATTCGTTATTGCTTTGAGCGTCAATTGGATTTTCGCAAAAAGTGAATAATTTCCAACTAAAAGCGATATAATACATATAGTTTTTTGCATGAAGTACGATTGTATGCTATAATTTTCAACTGCGGGCAAAGCCCTGTCTATCCGACATTAAACCTCTGACTGCGTAAATTTTAACTAAGGAGCATTACTCCACTTGAAGGATCAAGATGTGAAGATTAACATAGCTATAGACGGGCCGGCCGGTGCGGGAAAGAGCACGGTTGCCCGAAAGGTTGCCGATGCCTTAGGATATATTTATGTGGATACCGGCGCAATGTATAGAGCAGTGACTTGGACTGCACTGCAGCAGAACCTTAAACCTGATGATCTGGAGCAATTGATCCAACTTGTGCGCAATCTGGAAATTCACTTTATTCCTGGCGGGAATGGTCAACAAGTCATCGTAAATGGCGCAGATGTAACTCATGACATTCGATCGGCTGAAGTCAACAAGCATGTCTCTTACTTTTCACAAGTGAAGGAAGTTAGAGAACTCTTGGTTCATAGGCAGCAGGATATGGCCTTAACCTATAAAGGTGTGGTAATGGACGGCCGGGATATTGGCACCCGTGTTCTTCCGGATTCAGAGCTTAAGGTTTTTCTAACGGCTAGTGTGCATGAGCGTGCTGAAAGGCGGTTTAAAGAATTAACGGGTCACCAGCCTAACATTACATTGGATCAATTAAAAATGGAGATAGCAGGCAGAGACGAGCTTGACGAGAATAGGGAAATTTCACCTCTGATCCAAGCAAATGATGCGATATTATTAGATTGTACCAACATGTCTATTTCGGAAGTAGTAGAACAGATTTTGAAATTATGGAGAACTATTATGGATGAGGCGAAATAACTATGTGGTACCGATTTTTTAGATTTTTATTCCGCATCATGTTTTATTCCGTTTTTCGACTCAAAGTTAAAGGTAAACACAATGTGCCGGAAACCGGAACCGTGATCTTATGTTGTAATCATCTGAGCTTGCTTGATCCGCCCTTGCTGGGATCTCCAATTAAACGCCAAGTGCATTTTATGGCCAAGGCGGAATTATTTAAAGTCCCGATCATCGGTTGGTTAATTACCCGGTTTGGGTCGTTCCCTGTAAAAAGAGGGGGAGTAAGCAAAGAATCCATTAGGGCAGCCCTTGAAGTGCTCAACCAACAAAAGATCATCGGCATTTTTCCGGAAGGCACACGAAACCAGGAAAATGCAATGGCCAAGAAAGGTGCGGCAAGCTTAGCACTGAAGAGCAACGCGATCGTTATACCTGTTGCTATTATTGGAAGTTATACACTCTTGCGCAGCATGTTGATTGTATATGGAAAACCGGTTGACCTAAGTGAATTTGCCGGAGTATCTTCGGCGGATAATTTAGAGAAAGCCACTGAAATGATTATGAGTTCTATTAGAACTTTAATAAGTGAACATAAATAACTATTGCATGAAGAATTCGAGGAGGATTTCAGATGACAGAGGAAACAAAGATCCAGGCAGAAGAAACAGTTGAGGCAGCACCACAGGAAGAAAAGGCTCCAAAGATAAAGGCAGTAAAGGCAGTAAAAGCCAAGGCAACCGAACAAGAAACTGCTCCTGCAGCAGCGGAACAAGCAATTGAAGAAGAACCGGCTGCAGTTAACCAAGACGCAGTTGAAGAACCAGCAGCACCAGTACAGCCTATTGAAGAAGTTACTGCCGTAATTGCTGAAGAAGTGAGCCAAGATTCACCTGCAGCAATAGAGGAAGCAACTGAAGAAACAACGCCTGCAATGGCAGATCAAGGAGACTTACATATTCCTGCTTATAAAAAAGGGGATACTGTGAAGGGTAAAATTGTGAAAATTGAAGATAATCAGGCATTCGTTGATATTGGTTATAAATATGACGGGATTATCCCGATTCGTGAAATTTCCAACTTACATTTGGAGAATATATCCGAAGTTTTGGAGATAGGACAAGAAGTGGAATGCAAAGTGTCCAGTCTTAATGATGACAAGGAATCCTTGATTTTATCCAAAAGGGCAGTGGACAGCGAGAATGTTTGGGAAGATTTACAAGCCCGGCTTGACAATAAAGAAACCTTCGAAGCCAAAGTATTTGAAGTAGTTAAGGGCGGCCTTGTTATAGATTTGGGTGTGCGGGGATTCGTGCCTGCCTCTATGGTGGAGCGCCACTTTGTTGAAGATTTTAGCGACTACAAGGGCCGTACGCTTAAACTAAAAGTGAAAGAATTGGATCGCGAGAACAACAAGGTTATTCTTTCACAGAAAGATGTGCTTGATGAAGAGTATGGCATGAATAAAGCCAAAATCCTCTCCGAATTGTCTGTTAATCAAGAAATAGATGGAACGGTTCAACGCTTGACTCCGTTCGGCGCGTTTGTCGATATTGGTGGAATTGATGGGCTGGTTCATGTTTCTGAAATGTCTTGGAGCCACATTGAGAAGCCTTCTGATGTGCTTAAAGAGGGTGACAAAGTTAGAGTTAAGATTCTCAAATTGGATCCTGCCACTGAAAAAATCAGCTTAAGCCTTAAAGCTACGCAAGCGGGTCCATGGGAAGAAGTAGGCAACCAATTTAAAATTGGCGATATCGTGACAGGGGAAGTAAGGCGGTTGGTCAACTTTGGAGCATTTATAGAAATTGCTCCAGGTGTTGAAGGTTTGGTTCATATTTCACAAATTTCCCATCGTCATATCGGCACTCCCCATGAAGTGCTTAAAGAAGGCCAGTCCGTCAGCGTGAAGATATTGGATCTTAATCTTAAGGACAAGAAAGTAAGCTTAAGCATAAAGGAAACTGAGGATGCTCCCGCCCCTTCCGAGAGACCTGAAAGACCGGATAGGCAGAAAAGCACGGCTAAAGTAACCCTTAATAATGATAATGTTTCTCTTACAAATCAAGGCCTTAATGTAACGCTTGGCGATCTTTTCGGTGATAAATTCAAGCATTTAAAATAATGGATCCGGCAATACATGTTTTACCACATAAGCAGCAGCTCTTCGGAGATTGCTGCTTATCTTACAGAAGGAGTGAACACCATGGCAAGACCCATTGTTGCAATTGTCGGGCGTCCCAATGTCGGGAAGTCAACGATATTTAATCGAATCATAGGTGATCGAATCGCGATCGTTGAAGATAAGCCAGGGATAACCAGAGATCGGATTTACGGGGTCAGCGAGTGGAATGGGTTATCGTTCAGTATTATTGATACAGGCGGCATCCAGATCGATGATGACGATGAAATGATTAAATCGATCCGTGTACAAGCGGAGCTTGCCATAGATGAAGCCGATACCATCGTCTTTCTTGTAGATGCCAAAGCGGGAGTAACCTCTTCAGATGAAGAAATAGCACAGATGCTGTTCCGTTCGAAGAAACCGGTCATTCTTGCCGTGAATAAAGTGGACAATTTGCAAAGGCAAGACGATATTTATGAGTTTTACAGTCTGGGTATAGGGGATCCTGTAGCCTTATCAGGTGCGCATGGACTGGGCTTTGGGGATTTATTAGACGCCATTATCACCAACCTTCCGAAAAAGGAACAAGAGGAATATGCGGAAGACGTTATTAAGATTGCTGTTATAGGCAGGCCTAACGTGGGCAAATCTTCTTTAGTGAATGCCATACTGGGCGAAGAAAGGGTCATTGTAAGCAATGTGGCCGGGACAACCAGAGATGCCATTGATACTCCTTTTGAACGGGATAACCAGAAATATGTGTTGATTGACACAGCGGGTATCCGCAAGCGTGGCAAGGTTTATGAAACAACAGAGAAATATAGTGTAATGCGGGCAATGAAGGCGATAGAACGGGCTGATGTAGTTCTGGTTGTTATTGACGGAGAAGAAGGGATCATAGAACAAGATAAGCATATTGCGGGTTATGCCCATGAGGCAGGAAGGGCTTCCGTATTTGTGGTGAATAAGTGGGATATTGTCGAGAAGGATGATAAAACCATGGCCCAGTTCACCCAGAAGATCAGGGATCATTTCTTGTTCATGTCCTATACCCCAGTTGTATTTGTATCCGCCCTGACCAAACAGAAATTACATAACCTCCTCCCTGTAGTTAATCAGGTTTCTGAACAACATGCGATAAGAATTCAAACCCATGTTTTAAATGATGTGATTTCCGATGCTCTGGCCATCACCCCGCCTCCAACGGACAAAGGAAGAAGACTAAGGCTAAATTATGCTACACAAGTTGCCGTAAAGCCTCCCACTTTTGTTTTTTTTGTCAACGATCCGGAATTGATGCATTTCTCTTATGAACGTTATTTGGATAACAAAATAAGGGCAGCTTTTGGTTTTGAAGGCACACCAATTCGATTGATAACCCGCAGAAAATCTGAAAGCGAATAGGGGAGAGGCAACGTGCATTTTATAGTTCCTATAGTCATCTGTTATTTTTTAGGTTCTATTACTTTTAGTTTTATAGTTGGAAGATTAATAAATGGCGTGGATGTCCGTAAATACGGCAGCGGGAATGCAGGCGCCACAAATACCTTAAGGGTCTTAGGGCCGGTGCCTGCTTTTCTTGTTTTTATGTTGGACATGGCTAAGGGAATTGCAGCCGTTTGGATTGGCAGATGGATGGGACCCGATGAAATTTGGATCGCCATTCTATGCGGATTAAGTGCTATTGCAGGTCATAATTGGCCCGTGTTTTTCAATTTTAAAGGCGGAAAAGGAATAGCAACAACCATAGGCGTATTATTTTCATTATGTTTTTTGCCGGCTATCTATGCCGGAGCAGTTGGACTTCTCATCATAGCCTATACACGATATGTTTCATTTGGTTCATTAGTTTTTGTAACGATCTTGCCTTTGTTTTTATTGTTTTTAGATGTTCAGATTGAAATTTTCTGGGCAAGCCTTATCATCCTGGTCTTTGCCTATATCCGGCATAAATCTAATATCGTGAAGCTGATCCATGGCACAGAAAATAAAATAGGCATTAAACACTAGGGGGATAACACATTGGCGCCCAAGAAAGCAGCTGTACTTGTCGCGGGAAGCTGGGGGACCTCGCTTGCATCGGTTTTAGCAGACAATGAATTGGATGTCACCCTTTGGTCCAGAAACGCAAACCAAGTCGAAGATATCAACAACCTTCAGCTTAATCGCAGGTTTTTCCCAGAAATCGTGTTATCTTCCCGGATCCGGGCTACTACTTCCATCAAAGAAGCGATTAACGATGCAGAAGCTATTATTCTGGCAGCGCCATCCTCAAGTATGAGAGAAGTAGCTCACCTGATTAAGCCGTTTATCCGCGAGGATACTTTACTGATTCATGCAACGAAGGGTTTTGAAATAGAATCACTTAAACGAATGACAACGGTCATTGCGGACGAGCTTGAAGGCTATAATGAGCAGAATATTGTAGTCCTCTCCGGACCAAGCCATGCTGAGGAGGTCATTCGAAAATGTCCCACGACCGTAGTGGTAGCTTCTCAAGCAATTGAAGCAGCGGAGCGGGCCCAAGATTTATTGATTAATTCCTACTTCCGGGTATACACAAATCCGGATGTAGCTGGTGTTGAGTTAGGTGGGGCGCTTAAAAATATTATCGCATTGGGAGCAGGACTCTCCGATGGTTTAGGCTTTGGGGATAATGCGAAAGCAGCATTGATGACAAGAGGGTTAGCGGAGATTTCCCGCCTCGGAGCCGCGATGGGTGCCAATCCACTTACGTTTTCCGGCCTTGCCGGATTAGGTGACTTGGTTGTAACGTGCACCAGCCGCCACAGCCGCAATTGGAGGGCAGGTTCCTTATTGGCGCAAGGTAAATCGGTAGAAGAGGTGTTAGAAGCCATGGGAATGGTTGTGGAGGGCATTAAAACGACGAAAGCTGCCTTTTCCCTATCAAGGCAATATAACGTGGAAATGCCCATTACAGACGAGTTATATCATGTGCTCTTCAACGCTAAATCTCCAAAATTAGCCGTTATGGATCTAATGGGACGTTCAAGGACGCATGAAATTGAAGAAGTAGCGAAATTTTTCTAAAGGATACTTTATTTGTAAGGGAAATCATAGATGAAGCTTGAAAACGCCTTTAAAATGGCGGATAATTTTCACCATTGGAAGGCTTTCCTCATACGATAAAAAAAGACCGTATGAGGAGGTTAAGCATGACTAATAAAAACTTATCCAAGGATATCTTTAACGCAGTAAAGAAGAAATCCGGCAAGAATATATCCGAGAAAGATATAAACAAACTGGCCAGCAACGTCAATCCCCGAACGGTTCAAAGTGAAGCACAGCTTAGACAATTGATTCGACAGGTATCAAAGATGGCCAATGTCGCTGTTTCTGAATCAACGGAGAAAGAAATCATCCAGGCCGTCAAGAGCAGCGGGTTGAATCCCAACAATCTGGAACAGCTCATGAAGATGATGCTAAAGAAATAAATATTGTAACCAAGAAAACACAGACGGCTACGAGCTACTCTGTGTTTTTGTCATTGCATGGAAAATTATAGATTATGTTTTGTGGATAAGATGTGTATAATCAATACTTTTGAGCTAAATAACTCCAAATGTATATTTAAGGTTCGAAAAAGACCCTCTGCAGTAGGTTCGAATGATTATGGTCATATAAA
Organism: Bacilli bacterium; assembly: GCA_036401615.1. Lineage (GTDB taxonomy): Bacteria > Bacillota > Bacilli > Paenibacillales > DASWUO01 > DASWUO01. The sequence continues at coordinate 7,718 of DASWUO010000024.1, forward strand.
GTCCCAAAAGGAACCTATTATTTAAAATCCCCTATTTTTTTTGATGTCTAGAATACCTAAGGTCTAAGAGGGAGCTTAAATCAGATTTGTGGGCCTAATTTTTTGCAATAGGTTT
>DASWUO010000025.1:0-4750 GCA_036401615.1 Bacilli bacterium
AAAATACACGACTTGGAAGAGCAGCTGACTCATGAGGCAGAGCACATTATTTCTTGCAGCCGCTCCATGTCCCGTGACATGGAAGCCATATTCCACATCCCTTCCCGCAAAATATCGATTATTCCTAATGGAGTGGAAACAGCGGTTTTTACACCTAACTGTTATCCTCTCTCCCGGGAAGACCTGGTTCTGCCTCATGAAAAAATCATCTTTTTTATAGGCAGGCTTGTTCCCGAGAAAGGAATCCAAGTGCTTATCGAGGCTATGCCTTTAGTTATAGAACGGTATCCCGATGTAAAACTTGTTATTTCCGGAAGCGGTCCAATGCAGGATGAATTAATTCGCCAATCTGGGAAGCTTGGATCCAAAGTGATGTTTACGGGATTTATTGAGGATACGTTACGTAATTTTATATTGGAACAAGCCGATATTTGTGTGTTTCCGAGTCTTTATGAGCCCTTTGGCATTGTCGCCCTTGAAGCCATGCAAAGCGGAACACCCATCGTTGTTTCAGATACCGGCGGATTGGCGGAAATCATAGATCATGGCGTTAATGGGTATAAAGCCTTGCCCGGCCATACGCAATCCCTCGCTTGGCACATTATAGACCTGCTGTTAAATGAACATAAAGCATTAAGCATGGCCGTCAAGGCCAAAGAGAAGGCGGCCACAGAATATAACTGGAAATCCATAGCTGCAGCGACCCATAAAGTTTATGATGCCGTCATCCGTTTACATCCCAATCTGGTCAGGGAGTGAGTTAAAAATGAAAGCTGTTATTATGGCTGGCGGCAAAGGAAGCCGCATGCGTCCCTTGACGTGCCAGATTCCCAAACCCATGGTTCCATTACTTAACAGGCCTTGCCTGGAATACATCATTGAGCTGCTCAGGAACCATGGAATTACCGAAATCGCGGTGACTGTACAGTATCTTTCCGAGGTGATTATAAATTACTTTGGCGACGGATCCAAGTATGGCGTGAAGCTTCATTATTTTGAAGAGCCTCTCCCTTTAGGAACCGCCGGCAGTGTTAAGAATGCTGAAAGCTTTCTGGATGAACCCTTCATCGTCATCAGCGGAGATGGACTGACAGATTTTGACCTAACCAAAGCCATTCATTATCACAAAAGTAAAAAATCGCTTGTAACCCTAGTATTGACCCCAATGAATGCGCCTTTGGAATACGGGGTTGTCATGACAGATTCGTCTGGGCGGATTCAACGCTTTATGGAAAAACCAAGCTGGAGCGAGGTTTTCAGCGATACGATCAATACCGGAATCTATATCCTTCAACCGGAGGTCCTGCAAAGCTTCGAAAAAGGCATTACCTACGATTTCAGCACGGACTTATTTCCTTTATTGCTTAGCCTTGGCGAGCCTTTGTATGGATATGTAGCCGAGGGGTATTGGTCGGATATCGGCAATTTGCATCAATACCGGCAAACACAGTTTGATATGCTGGATAAGAAGGTCAAGGTAAGAATCGCGGCCCAGGAAGTTTTGCCCGGTATCTATGTGGAAGAAAGTGTACAGCTTCCCTCTAAGGTAAAATGTTCGAGTCCCGTGTTTATTGGACCTCATTGCAGCATTGGCTATGGGGCGGAGATTGGCGAATATAGCGTCATCGGCCGCAATACGGTATTAGGCAACAATGTTTCTCTTGAACGGTCTATTCTTTGGGATGGTGTATTCATAGGGGAAGGTTCAGAAATGTTCGGAACCACAGTATGCAACCATTCCACGATCGGTGAAGTGTCCTCCTTAGCTGATGGTTCTATTATTGGTACCCGCTGTAATCTGGGCAGGAAGACCGTAATTCGACCCAATGTGAAATTATGGCCCGGTAAGTATATCCTTCCGGGCAGTACGGTTCACACCTCTATTATTTGGGGAGAGCAAACCTCAGGAAGCCTGTTTGGCAGTCTGGGGATCCTTGGCATACCTAATGTAGAGATGACACCCGAATTCGCAAGCAAGCTGGCTGCCGCTTATGGAACCACCCTTCCCACAGGTTCCACCATAGGGGTCAGCTCTTCTTCCCACAAGTTTGCCATCTTGATGAAAACTTCCTTTATCCTGGGCCTTCACTCTGCGGGGATCCATACGATGGAGATCAGCAGCACGATGACAGCTGCCGTCCGACCCTGTATATCCCGGTTAAAGCTTCAAGGAGGCATTCATTTCCGTATCATCCAGCCTTTTAACGAAAAGAGATTATTGATTGAATTTATGGATCATCTAGGACTGCCCCTTACCAAAGGACAAGAAAGACAAATAGATCATGCCTACGGGCAGGAGAATTATGTTCGCAGCGACATGGAGCATACCGGAGCAAATAAAAATTATGATCATTCGGATGAGGATTACTTAAGTGGCTTAATCTCGGATCTTAATGTAGAACCGATTCATCAGGCTAAATTCGAGGTCATCCTGCACTACAACCAGTACCATCTGGAGCGAATGGTCTCCCCTTGGCTGCAGCGCTTAAACTGTAAGACACAATCCCTTTTTTCGGATGAATTAACCTTACAGGAACTTTCCGATATTGTTGTCAACAATCATGCGAACTTCGGGGTCCATCTGGATGGAAACGGTCAAAACATGACACTGTTCACGGATAAAGGAATCGTCGTACCCGAAGATACCCTTATGACCCTCAAAATCCTTGTTTTATTAAGCCTCAACAAAGACACTGTTGTTGGTATTCCCGTAAGTGCTCCTGAAATTATTGAAACCCTTGCAGCAAGTCTTCCCGGACGGATTGTCCGCACTAAAGAAACAGCACGCGCCATGATGGAAGTTGGAGTTCACCAACCCTTTCATCTACTGTTTGATGATGTTTATGCCTTAAGTAAGATTATGGAATATTTAGCTTGTGAACATCTTACCTTGACCGAAGCCATTCATAAAATTCCTAAATTCTATATCCTTCGAGAGGAAGTTCCCTGTCCATGGGAAGACAAAGGGCGTATTATGCGGCTAATCATGAATGAAACGAAAGACAAACCCGTTGAATTAATGGATGGGATCAAGATATACAATGATGAGGGCTGGGTACTCATTATGCCCGATTCCGAGGAACCTTCCTTCCGAATCATTGCCCAGTCCCATACGATCACCTCGGCCGAAAATCTGGTTCTAAGTTACTCTCAACGAATCTTGAATTCCTTCCCGCAATCATGATTTCTGATATTTTGATAAAAGAATTTTGTGACATCCCTCTGTAAGTTTTATAAGGTTAAATGTTAATGCAGTGTATTTTCATGATATACTCAAGGTTGTTATTATTTTTGGAACCTTTAAAGGACGTGACGTATGCCAAGACATTCAGTAGTTGGAAATGGAAAGATGCTCATTAATTTAGATCAACACTCCTTCATTCGTGATATTTATTACCCGTACGTAGGGCAATTAAATCATGTGGGCGGCTATAAATGCCGGGTTGGATTATGGGTTGAGGGGCAATTTTCATGGTTGAGCGACCCCGAGTGGAAATTTAAATTTTCCTATACGGAGGACTCCCTGGTTACAGAGGTCCACGCGAGTCACGATGGCCTGGGGGTTTCTTTAGTCATTAATGACGGCGTGCATCAGAGGGATAACATCTACTTGAAACGCGTTACGATCACCAACACCCTAGTCACCGAACGTGAAGTTCGCCTATTCTTCAATCAAGATCTTGTGATTAATGAGACTGAAGTAGGTGACACATCCGTATATTATCCGGCGAATAACACCGTATTTCATTATAAGAAAGATACTTATTTCATGTTTAACGGCCTGTCCGGCAATGAAGGAATTTATCAATACACCAATGGAGTCAAGAGGTTCCATAATGCCGAGGGCACCTGGAAAGATGCGGAGGACGGCCATTTAATGGGCAATGCCATTGCTCAAGGATCCGTTGACAGCACCATCAGCTTTCGAGCCGTAATCCCGGCAATGGAAGCAAGAGCGATTTATTATTGGATGTCTGCCGGCAAGAATCTGGAAGAGGTTAAGAAACTTGATTCGTATGTGAGAGAAAGCCATCCAAGTAAGCTCTTGGACCGGGTGACGATCTACTGGCAGCGTTGGGCCAATAAGAGCAATCGGGATTTTGCCGATCTGAGCGAACAAGCCATTCGTCTATATAAACAGAGTCTGTTGATCATTCGAACCCAAACCGATGAAAGAGGAGCTATCATTGCTGCTAATGATTCGGATATTATGCAATATAACCGCGACCATTACAGTTATATGTGGCCCCGGGACGGCGCCCTCGTTGCCTTTGCTTTATCTAAAGCAGGATATCAGGGGATGATTGTGCCCTTCTTTAACTTCTGTGCATTGGCCTTATCCCCTGAGGGGTATTTGCACCATAAGTATAATCCGGACGGCACCGTTGGTTCAAGCTGGCACCCTTATATCCACGATGGCAAGGATCGGCTGCCAATTCAGGAAGATGAAACAGGGCTGGTACTATTCACCCTGTGGCAAGATTACTTGAATCACGGAAACATTGAGTTAGCCCAATCCTTATACCGAACGCTTATCCGTAAGGCCGCTAAATTCTTGACCTTGTATGTGGAAACCGAGCTTTCCTTGCCTAAACCCAGTTATGATTTGTGGGAAGAACGATTTGGCATATACACCTTCACCGCCTCTGCCGTCTATGGCGGGTTGATGGCAGCCTCTAATTTCGCCAAGCTCTTCGGGGACGACATACGTTCTGCGCTTTATCTGGATGCTGCAGGCAAGATGAAGGAA
>DASWUO010000026.1:0-3430 GCA_036401615.1 Bacilli bacterium
AAAGATTTAATCGAGCATGGATTCGAAGTGACCAGCGTAGATATGAAGCAGCCGCATAATGCCGCTTGTAAAAGTATAGAGGAGGAAGCTTGCCATGCGCCCCAAGAAAATATATCATTTCATTTCGCATACCCATTGGGATAGGGAATGGTACCAGACCTTTGAACAGTTCCGATACAAGCTGGTCAACTTAATTGATAACTTATTAGATTTATTGGACAGGGACCCCGAATTCAAATATTTTCATCTGGATGGACAGACCATTGTGCTTCAAGATTATTATACTTTGAGACCCGGCAAGAAGGAGAGGTTGGAGAACTACATCCGTGAAGGCAGGATATTGATTGGGCCATGGTACCAGCAAAATGATCTGTATTTAACCAGCGCGGAATCAACGGTTCGAAATTTAATAGAGGGTATTGGGACATCGCGCAAGCTGGGAGGTGAGATGAAAGTCGGCTATCTGCCCGATCATTTCGGCCTGATTGGCCAAATGCCGCAAATTTTTCAGAGTGTAGGATTGGATAATTGTGTGCATGGCCGCGGGTTTGACTATGGAACCCATAAAGCTCCTTTCTTCCGTTGGCGTTCCCCGGATGGGTCCGAGGTGACCAATGTCTTCTTATATCATTGGTATAACAGTGCCCAACGCCTGCCCAATGATACCGTTGAATTAAAATCCATGTTTGATGGGATGAGGGAACGCGAAGAGAAGATGAATCCATCCCCGCATTATGCCATGATGAACGGAGTAGATCATCTCGAGGCCCAGGACGATTTGCCGGAAGTGTTGGGTAAACTTCGGGAAATGTATGGTGAAGAGATTGAATTCGTTCATGACACGATGCCAAACCTTGTAAAGGGTGTTCAGGAGTATATGAAGCAGCAGCCGGATGCGGGCTATCCCGTTATTGAGGGTGAGCTTCGGGAGGCTTTCGAGTACAGCATTCTGGCAGGTACGTTATCCAGCAGGGTTTATATCAAGCAGGCTAACCTGGAATGCCATGACTTGGTGGAGAAGTGGATGGAGCCTCTATCGGTATGGTGCCGGATGATGGATCTCGATCATTATGAAGCGGACACGATCCGGTATTATTGGCGTTTATATATGGAGAATCATCCACATGACAGCATTTGCGGATGCAGCCAGGATGCCGTGCACGACCAAATGATGGACCGCTATGGGCGTTTAAAGGAATTGGCCCGGGAAGTGATTGGGCGTAAATTAACGATTCTGGCCAAGCAAATATCAAGCGATGGATTCGGCCCTGAAGACATCAAATTACTAGTGGTGAACACGGCTCAACAAGAAGCCTCCATGGTGGAGAAAACAGCGGTATATTTTCTGGCTGAAGACGACGTTCAAGACTTTAGTATTTTGGACGAACAAGGGAATTCCCTTCCTTACCGGATGGTATCAGAACAGCCTAGCCGGATGTGGATTATCAGCCCGATTAATCTCCCCGGGGATTTGAAAGTGAAGCGGTTTGACATTGAATGGCAGCCTCAAGCGCCTGCGTTAGGGTATAACACTTACCGGGTGCGTCCTCATCAAACGGGTTTGAAAGTCAATGATGCAGTGGCGGCTGCGGGTGGATTGAAGAATCCTATTTTAGAAAATGAGCGGTTAAAAGTTGAAGTCCAATTGGACGGCACGTTTCATCTTAAAAATAAGAAGACGGGCGTTGTGGTTAAAAATCAAGGTCAAATCCAAGATGCCGGCGATGGCGGGGACCTCTATGTATTCTCGGAAACTTCGGGTGAGCGTTATGATGTTTGGAAAGATCAAGTGGAGATCGTATCGCTCATTGTGAATGATTTGTATCATGAATGCACTTACCGGTTTACTTGGCATCTGCCGGAAGGTTTAGACGAAACCAGGATAAATAGAAAGACAAGCATGACTGCCTCTGAATTTCAGGTCACCCTTCGTCTTGATAAAGACGCGGCTCAAGTCAACCTGAAAGTGGAAGTCAACAATCAAGCCAAGGATCACCGGGTAAGAGTGTTATTTCCTTCCGCGACGGTGGCGAATTATGTATGGGCAGGCGGACAATTTGATGTGGTGCAGAGAAGCTGGGACAGCGGAAAAGAGTGGAAACGCGATGCCAATTCCCAAGCCTTCTGGAAGTGGTTTGCTCCTGTTTATGAAGATGGCGGGGTGGCGGTTTTCGCTAAAGGGCTGCATGATTACGAAATGATCCATCAGGGACGGACGGCCGGAGTCACCTTGCTTCGCTGTGTGGAGACGATCAATGTTAGAGAAACGATATATTTGGAACAGGATTACCAGCCGAAAGGCCAATGCCTTGGAAAACATACATTTGAACTTGCTGTAAGGCCCTTCTCCGGTGAGTCATCAACACGACTCTACCAAGAAGCAGAGCGGTTTCACCAGGGAATGATAACCAAACAGTTCGCCATTGATGAGGATCGTTGGAGCAAGGGAAGAGCTTGGGTGCAGGACAGCCGCCACAAGGGGACCTTTAAACCAGCAGATCCGAATGCCCATAAACCGCGCCTTCCTCTAAGGGATACCTTTATTAATGTGGATGGGGATGTGATGGTTTCCGCAATGAAATGGTCTGAGGACGGGGAAAATCCAATTCTGAGATTATACAATGTTGAGGATAACGCTTCTTCGGTAAAGCTGTCGGCACCCCATCTAGCGGATGAGGTTGTTGTTACTAACTTACTCGAAGAAGCCCAAGGGAAGGTATCTGCTGCTAATCAAGAAGTGAAAACGGAGCTTGCCGCGAAGAAATTTGTGACTTACCGATTGTAATGCCACTAAAGGAACCAGAAGGGTGATGTATAGTGCCCATCTGGTTCTTTTTTATATTAAACCCTCCTTATATTTATGGGATATTGAACCAAATTATTTAAGCGTAAGGAAAGAGATATATTTTGTTTGTTTCTGATGGGAATGCAAATCAATAGATGTGCTATAATGTAAATATGTAGGAATAAGGAGTGATGGCATGGCCAAGGTATATCTTGAAACGACTATTCCAAGTTACTTGTCTGCACGCATAAGCAGAGACATCGTTGTAGCGGCACAGCAGCAGATTACAGGGGATTGGCTAGATGACTCTGCCTCTCAATACGATTTATTTATCTCTGAAGCTGTTTTGGATGAATGCAGAGCCGGAGATGCTATAGCGGCGGTAAAGCGTTTGGAAAGCATTGAACACATTCCTGTTCTAAAAATCTCCGAAGATGTAGTGAACCTAGCATTCATTTATCATAAACTGTTAGATATACCCGACAAAGCAAAAGTGGATGCGATCCATCTGGCAGCCGCTGTATCTTACGAAATGGACTACTTGTTAACTTGGAACTGCAAACACTTAGCACATGGAGAAATACGAATGAAGTTGCATCACTACAATGCAGAGAACGGCTTGCACGAACCTATGATTGTTACACC
>DASWUO010000027.1:0-4194 GCA_036401615.1 Bacilli bacterium
GCAGTTGTGCAGCCTATATGCGGATATCGGAGTACACGGAGTTTATGTATGTGGTTCCACTGGTGAGGGCTTTCTGATGTCTTCCGAAGAACGCAAAGAACTAACAGAAGCTGTTGTAAATGCTGTCGGACACCGAATGTCGATTATCGTCCATGTTGGCGCAGCGGCTTCGCATGAAGCTGCAGATCTTGCCGAACATGCGGAGAAATGTGGCGCCCACGCCATATCTGCAGTGCCAAGCGTTTATTATCGGCTGCCGGAGGCAAGCATCGAGAAGCATTGGGATACCATCATGGAGGCGGCGGACCTGCCATTCTTTATTTATAATATCCCCCAACTTACAGGCTACAATCTTAGTATGGGGCTCTTTAACCGAATGATCAGGAAAAATCGGGTTCGCGGTATCAAAAACTCATCTGAGAGCACTTATCAAATTCAACAGTTTCGTGCTGCAGCAGGTGAGGACTTTATGATCTTCAACGGCCCGGACGAACAGTATCTTGCCGGAAGACTGATGGGTGCCGACGGTGGAATCGGTGGAACATATGGTTGTATGCCGGAGCTTTACTTGAAGCTTGAACGCTGTATTAAAGCCGGGGATATCGGATCTGCCCATAGGTGGCAGACAAAAATTAACGAAGTCATTACCAAGTTGATCACTTTCCCATCGCTTTACGGGGCATGCAAAACCATCATCCGCAAACGGTATATCGACATCGGGGATCCCCGGCTTCCGTTTCTTTCCGTTCCTGACAACGATCATGAAATAAATGAACTTAACACACTTATTGAAAGTTATGTTCAAGAGATAGATTAATTCATAAGCTGGAGGAAGTCATCAAATGAATAAAAAAGGATATGCCGTCATTGGAACCGGTTATTTCGGCGCCGGGCTTGCAGCAATAATCAATACCTTAGAAGGAGCCCGGGTTGTAGCCGTGCTTGATCCCAACTATGCGGATGAAGTGGCGTCCGACCTCGGATGCGATGTAGAAACCGATCTTGATGTCATTTGCAGCCGTGATGATGTTGACGCTGTTATCATAGCAACCCCCAACTATTTGCATAAAGAACCTGTTCTCAGGGCTGCTGCAAATGGAAAACAAGTTTTTTGCGAAAAGCCCATTGCTCTGTCCTTCGAAGATTGCAATGAAATGATTGAAGCAACAAAAACCAATGATGTCTTATTTATGGCCGGCCATGTCATGAACTTCATGAGAGGGATCCGAACGGTGAAGACCCTTATCAATGAGGGGAAGATTGGGAAAATTCTTTTCTGTCATGCCGAGAGGAACGGTTGGGAAGAGCCCCAGCCGATCATTAATTGGAAGAAGTTAAGGGAGAAATCGGGCGGCCATCTGTATCATCATATTCACGAGCTTGATTTTATCCAATTCCTGATGGGTCCTGCAAAAACGGTCAGTATGGCGGGCGGGAACGTAGCCCATAAAGGGGACCAATTTGGCGATGAGGATGATATGCTTCTGATTACTCTTGAATTCGGACATGGCACCTTTGCAACACTTCAATATGGTTCCGCATTTCGCTGGAATGATCATTACGTGAAAATTCAAGGCACACAGGGCGCCATACTGATTGACCTTCAGGATGTAAAGGTGGTACTTAAAACATTGGAAGGTGAAACCAGATTTTTGCTGCACGAAACCAAGGAGGAAGACGAGGATCGCACCTCGATATATAGAGGTTTAGAGATGGACGGTGCCATCATGTATGGAAAGCCCGGCAAGACTCCTCCACTGTGGCTAAGTTCCATTATGAGAAACGAGATGAAATATTTCCACTATCTCGTACAGGGCGGGAAGCCGGATGAAGAATTTATTCCTCTAATAGACGGCACAGCTGCGAGGGCATCCATTGCAACGGCTGATGCCTTAACTCTATCATTGCGTGAGAACCGCAAAGTGGAAGTTTCGGAGGTCACCAAATCGAGGGAATCCAACCAACAGGTGATTAGATGAATGAAATTCTTGAACAATTGAAGGGTAAGTTGATCGTTTCATGCCAAGCATTGGAGGATGAACCTCTTCACGGTTCCATCTTTATGAAACAATTGGCTGTGGCGGCTGTCCAAGGCGGGGCATCTGGAATCCGTGCGAACAGTCCAGCCGATATCCGGGCAATCAAAGCAAGTGTAAACGTTCCGGTCATTGGGATTTATAAAAAAACGTATCAAGACAGTGAAGTGTACTTAACGGTGACCATTGAGGACGTGGAGGAAATTGTCGCTGCCGGTGCGGATATTATCGCTTTTGATGCAACGAATCGGTTAAGGCCATCAGGACAAACCGTACAAGAGTTTATCAAGCAGGTGAAAACCTTTTTCCCCGATAAGCTGCTGATGGCCGATGTATCTACTCTCGAGGAAGGGATAGAAGCAGCAAGAAGCGGAGTAGATATCGTTTCGACGACATTTGCAGGATATACGCCATATACGGCGCATATCCGTTCTTTTAGCTTTGAGCTGCTGGAAGGTCTTCTGAACAAGTTGAACATACCCATTATTGCAGAAGGCAAAATTAATAGGCCGGCAATGGCTGCAAGCTGTATTGAATGCGGTGCCTTTGCCGTCGTGGTTGGGTCCGCGATTACGCGTCCGCAGTTGATTACCCAGTCTTATGCGGAACAGATAAACAAGGTTCATTCCAAGTAAGTGAAAGAGGTGTGTGTGTTGGCGGTTATCGGAGTCGATGTCGGCGGAACAAAGGTCAAAGCCGGAATCATCAACCGTTCGGGTGAAATCGGTTCGTTGATTCAAGAAAACACGGACAAGGCATCTACGATGGAACAAATCATCAACATGATCCGTAAACTGCAATTTCTGAACCCCGACATCGAAGCCATCGGCATCGGAACTGCGGGGAGAGTTGATTATGAGAAGGGGGCCATTTATTACGCTACCTCTAATTTACCGGGTTGGACAGGTACCCCGGTGAAGGACATCCTTCAGAAAGAATTCAATCGGCCAATTGTCGTTGATAATGATGGGAATACGGCAGCTTATGCAGAAGGGTGTGTAGGAGCCGCCATGTATCTTGAAAATTATATTTGCATCACACTGGGAACTGGGGTCGGTGCAGGAATGGTTGTAGACGGTTCACTGGTCAGGGGAACAATGGGCGGTGCCGGTGAAGTAGGCCATATGATCCTCTTTCCAAACGGCAAAAGCTGCAACTGTGGAAAACGGGGATGTTGGGAGCAATATGTTTCCGGGACTGCTTTACAACAGATCATTGATAACGATGTTGATCTTTCCATATTGGCCAATAACCCAGAAAACCTCTTTAAACTCTCCAGACAAACTGAAAGTTGGAAAATCAGAAAGGTGGTAGATGATTATATCTTTCATTTAGCTGTGGGCTTAACCAATCTGCAAAGAATATTTGAACCGGATTGTATCGTGATTGGCGGGGGTATACTGGATTCCAGCTTTGCCTGGTGGGACAAATTGGCGACGGAAGTGACGAATTATGAATCTTCAATAAGGATCGAGAAGGCTCAGTTGAAGAATAATGCCGGATTGATCGGAGCCGGACTTCTCGCCTATCGCGAAATCAGTCTATGAAATCGTCAACTAGTGTAAGGGTGCTCGAACAATTTAATAATGAACTGTTCAATGCTTTGGTAGAGAAGATCGACATTCTTTCACCGGAGCTTTTTTGTTTTGTGCTCAAAAATGGGATGAGAAATGTCCTGCCGGGTCGTGATTTTTTATTGGATGATAACGATTTGGGCAGCCTTCACGTCGGACCATGTGAACTTTTACACGAACAAAGGTATTTGTGGTATAATAACATGTTACGAAATATAGGAACGTTTGTGGAGACGTTACAAGAAGTTTAAGGAGAACAACATGACCTTTAATAATTTAAATATTAACCCTGCAATTTTAAAAGCTTTAGCCAAGGAAAATTATACTACGCCGACACCTATCCAGGTTCAGGCGATCCCGGCAGTGTTAGAAGGCAGGGATTTACTGGGCTGCGCTCAAACGGGAACAGGAAAGACAGCGGCATTTGCTGTGCCTATAATTCAATTATTAAGCGCAGAACCCAAAAAGCCCAATACGGCGCTTCGTATACGCTCATTGATTCTGACGCCAACAAGAGAACTGGCCCTTCAAATTGGCGAGAATATCGACGCATACAGTCAATTCACCGACATCCGCTGTTCTGC
>DASWUO010000028.1:0-6102 GCA_036401615.1 Bacilli bacterium
TCCCCGGAAAATACAAATAACGTAACAGATGAACGTGCAAAAGGTTTTGAAAAAGCATTTTTAAATAAAAGATTATCAATGGATAAAAATTTGTGGTGCATTCTGGGGCTTGATATTATTTTATCTGGAAAGGCCCCCGGGAACATCAAGGAATTTTTTGAAGAAAGACCGGAAATTACAGCTGTGTTTACTGTAAATTCGGAATTGGCAGAGTATACTTATTCCGTTTTAATACAAATGCACGAGCAAATCGAAAAACATATTGAATTAGTTTCATTTGATCAGCCGAATATACAGAATTTTTCCTATTTGGAACAAAATGAGGAAGAAATATGCAATACTACGGTCCAGTTGCTGCTTTCTCAAATCGAAGGTCACCACTATAATCCGCAAAGGATTGTAGTTCCAGTAAAACTGGTTCACAAATGAACAAGCTGTGTTAATTATACTAGATTTAGTATATAAAACTAGATTTAGATAATCTATAATTAGATTGAAATAGAGCGCTTACATTGGATCTTAAACTGAAGGGAGGTGGTAGAGTCCAGAAGTTGATCAAGTTTACAGCACTTCATGAAGTTGGTTCTTGGTCAAGGTTATTTCTCGGACTCAATAACGGATGTTAGGCAGGAAATCAATGAACTATTGGATTAACAATCTCAGGAGAAGGAAGGTAATTTAAATGATAAATATGAGAAGTTTTCAAGTCACCCAGTTTACAGCAAACCAGTTTTTGATTAAGCTTTTAACCGCCGCAATGGCCGGTGCTTTACTCTTGTATTTGTTTTCGGCAACAGGTGCTAATGCAGCGCCGGCCGGTATAAACTGGCCGGAAAAAAGTGCGGAGGTTACGGTTTTTCAGGTTGCGGATCCCTCAGACGGGGCATGGTATCCGAGGCTGTTGAAATTGGCTAATGGAGAAATTCTTGCCGCCTATGATACGAACGACGGCACGGTCAATCCGCGTGTGCAGATTTCACGCAGCCAGAATAGCGGACAAACATGGAGCGTATTGGCCACTTCAGCTTCCTTCTCGACAGGAGCGGCAGCAAACGGTCAGCTGCTGCAATTAGCTAACGGAGATATCTTGTGTGCTTATCGGGCCATCGAAGGTTCGAACTATTATATTAAAGTTTCAAAAAGTACGGATGGCGGAGCTACATGGAGCCACCTTAGCACAGTGAAAACGAATACCAAAGGCGTATGGGAACCGCATATGGATTTCTTGCCTAACGGCAATATCGCTGTTATGTATGCCAATGAGGAATATAATGCGGATAGTCCGGCTTATCCTCAAGTGATTGAAATGAAGCGGTCAAGTGACAGCGGGGCAACCTGGGGTTCACAACAAATTGTCAGTCGCAATACCAATTCCAGAGATGGCATGCCGGTTTGGACGAAGGCCGCGAACGGGGACTTAATTACTGTAATCGAAGCCTCGGACGAAACAAATCCATTCGTTGTGAAATACGTCCGCTCAACAGACGGCGGAACTACCTGGGGAGCGAGAACGCTTATCTATAAACCGGCCGATACATCCCGGCGTGCGATAGCCCCTTATATCACCAAATTACAAGACGGACGATTGCTGGTCTCTTATGGGAGTGATGAATACGCTTCCGTAACGGGATTAACCCAAGCGGATGCCCACGGGATCATTAGTTCCAACAATGGCTTTAACTGGCAGCAGTCCCATAGAATTTGGGATACCGCTGCCGGAGATAACTGGAATTCACTGCTTACTTTGGACGCGAATACCGTTATTGCAGCTACAAGCACGAATGATGACGGAGAAGACAGGATTAGAATTCGTTTCGGTCAATTAACCAGCGAAGCGGATGAATTTAACAGCACGAACCTGGGTGGTCAGTGGCACTGGGTGCAGCAAGATGCGGCAAAATGGAGCCTGTCTGCCCGTTCCGGTTACATGCGGATAACGACACAATACGGTGATCTTTGGCAGACCAGTACGACTTATCCAAACGTTCTGCAACAGAAAGCGCCTTCTCACGATTATGATGTGGTTACGAAATTGGATTTCGATCCGACACAAAATTACCAGCAGGCTGGAATTGTGTTAAATCAGGATACTGATAATTACATTAAATTAGTAAAAGTCTATGCGGACGGCAAAAAAATTGAGATAGCCAAAGAAGTGAACGGAACTTTTACAGCGACCAATGTAGCTGCCCCGGCCGGCAACGTCGTTTATCTGAAAGTTTCGAAGCGGGGAACAACTTATACCGGGTATTACAGTACGGATAATTCAACTTGGACGCTGGTTGGTTCCTGGACTGGAATTGCACTCAACAGTGAGAAGATGGGTTTAATTGCGCTCAACGGACAGATAACGGCCACTTCGATTAACGCTGATTTTGATTACTTCCATGTTAACCAAATTGATTTTTTTAGTTCTTCCACATTAAACAATGCATGGAGCTGGGTGCGCCAGGATAGTACCCACTGGAGTTTGTCGGCGCTATCGGGTTATATGCGCATTACTACCCAAACCGGCGATTTGCACACGACAACCAACAATGCCAAAAATTTATTGCTTCAAACCGCGCCGGGTACCGATTTCAAAGCTTATACAACATTAACGTTTGATCCGACACAGGACTATCATCACGCGGGAATCATCGTTTACCAGGATGACGGCAACTACATTAAATTGGTAAAGATCCATGCGGGCAGTAAGAGGATTGAAATTGCCAAGGAGATCAACGGTTCCTTTACACCGACCAATGTAGCTGCCCCAACCGGCACAACCGTTCAATTAAGGCTGGATCGGGTTGGAACAACCTATACGGCGTATTACAGTACGGATGGAACAAATTGGACTCAGGTCGGTTCATTTACCAGTATTAATTTTAAAGCTCCGAAGGTCGGTTTCCTGGCTATTAACGGGTCAAACATCATTTCCGAGAAAACCGCCGACTTTGATCATTTCACCATTACCACGCATTAATTTTTATATAAACGAATACAAATTTAAAAAGCCTCTGTAATGAAACTTCATTGTTTCATTACAGAGGCTTTTGAGCATTACGTTTTTTTCTATGTTTACTCATGATCCAGCGTTTTTAATCTTCTTTGGAAGTAAAGAAATATGGGTAAAGGGATGATGATCCAGCCTAAGCTCTTAATAAGACGGTTAACGGCATTATTTCTTATGTTTATCTTTTCTTGGGCAACCATATCATTATAGTTGGCTCTCGACTGTTCCTCTGTTAGTGCAGGCTGTTCTGTATTATCTTGTGTGTTACCTTTAGGAGGTGGCATATTATTCTTGTATTGTTCGTAAGATTGGTGGTAAGTTGGTGGTGTAAGGATATCGGCAAGAGAATTAAAGACGCCCACGCTGCCGCCAATGACCATCATCAATGTAGCAAATAAGATGACATACACATAGATTTTCTTGATCATGCTTATACACCTCTTTCTATAGAATGGGAAATGTAAACTTATTATAACAGAATCAAATCATATCCCTCAAGCGTGCCCTCGCCTTTGATCGCAGCACTTAAAGCAAATAAATTGGGATGGATATACCCTTCCCCTGTTAACCAATACCCCTTCATAGTGTTCGCGATAATATCAACTTTTATGTTCGAGGATTGGCTTAAATCTTTCAGAAGTTTAAGATTCTTCATATAACTCACATCGATAAACCAGCTTTTCGCTAAAAAAGTTGTATCCACCACAAGCACTGCCGATTCAAATTGTAAAATCTCTTCGAGCCCTCCACGAATCACTGTAATCGATTTAAGTTCGTAAGTTTGTAAGGCGTTCTCCATTTTCTTCACCCCTTATGGATATTTTAACTGAACATAGCCGATAATGAAAGGAAAACAGCCTTTATTTGCTGGTTCAGGGGGCTTCTATGTTAAGGAAATTCACTTTCTGGTTTACCTTGTTTTCTATTATAGTGTGTTTTATCAATTACTTGGGTTATGATCCTGATCACTTGCTGCTGTATTTCACCAGTCTTCCCGTGTGGTTTATTGAAATTGTCAGAGATATTCACAGTCTCAATATGGCCCTCATCTATCTGCTGACTGTATTATCTTGGACAGCCGCAGGCTTGCTTGTCGATGAACTGGTCGCTAAGAGGGCAGATGCCCGAAAAAATTAGATTCTTTCTACATCTGGAAAATCAATAATGGTTAGAAACTAAGAACGTCCTTAAACCATATGGTTAGGGACGTTTTTGATATTTAAATGATCAAAACTCATAAATTTTATGCTGCTCCAAGAAGGTCATATGTCCGGTTTTTCCGATATATCGTTCCATATCATCCTCATAATGCATAAGGTAGATTTTCTTCTGGACTTCTTTTGGCAGGGTGAGCAGCTGATCTAGCGTGGCATGGACAATGCCGGGATTAACAAGCTGGCAATCATGAAACAGGGTTGTACATTTTCTGTCATTATGTATATAATCCAGCAGCTCTTTGCTGAATTGAATATCAGCGCTGTAGAAGAACGAATCGTTAATGATCAGGGAATAACTTGGTTTACCCGGGATATGTTTAGTGCTGATGGTTTCCACGGATAACTCGTTATGAATGTTATGTTTCTTCTTCTCTTCCAATGGAATCACATTGAAATAGCTTTGCAGCCTTCCCATGTCCTCTACCTTATTTTCTAAACCTGCTTTTAGAGCATGATCCCATAAAGGTCCAACTAATATGGAGGGGACGTATAAATCCGGCTTCTTCTTGTAATTATAATTCATCCGAAAAGCCAGTTCTTCTAATCCGCCAATATGGTCGGCATGGAGATGGGTAATGAGAATGCCATCAATTTCATCCAGATCTTTATTCATGGAATGAAGGGCGGCAGTTGCCGTATATCCAAAATCAATCATTAAGGTATAACCATTCGTATAAATCAATGCGCTGTTGTTGTAATATTTTTTGCCAAAGGCACTTCCAGTACCCACCATTTGCACCTGAAAGGACATACCGTTCCCCCGTTTCTCTTCATATAATTTATCACAGATGGGGGATTTATGACAAGTGGATACGCTGCCGATGTGTATAAATGTTCATTTTGTTTTCCCGGATAAATCCAACCGTTGTAATTCCCAATTCTTCAGCCAGTTGAATCGCAAGATCCGTGGATGCGGACTTGGATAAAATAAGGCTCGTGCCGATTTTAGCAGCCTTCAGCAAGATTTCCGAAGAAATCCTCCCGCTGACCACAAGAATCTTATCCGAAGTTTCCGTTAAGGTTTTGAGGCAGCTTCCATAAATCTTGTCAATGGCATTATGTCGGCCAATATCGGAATATTGCAGCAGCACTTCCCGGGTGGAGCAGAGGGCTGCATTGTGGACCCCGCCGGTCTTCTGGTGGATGGTCGAGGAGAGGTGTAATTCCTTCATTAATTTGTAACATTGGTTGGGTGTCATGGAGATATCGCTCTTTATCGGTTTGGCGGTTTGGGCATCATTAAAGAAATAAAATGATTGGCGGCTCTTGCCGCAGCAAGAAGCGATTCTACGCTTGGAGAAATAAGCGGGATCAAGAATAAACTCATGATGAAGATCAACAAAGGCCAATCCTTTGCCGGTATCGATGATAATACCAGAAATTTCATCATAAGCTTTAATGACACCTTCCGCGGCAAGGAATCCTATAACCAATTCATCCAGGTTGGAGGGGCTGCAAATAATCGTAGCAAATTCTACGTTATTCACATAGAGCGTCATAGGATATTCCACAGCAACTTCATCGTCCTCAACTGTGAAGAGATTCTCCTGATATCTATGGGTTTGCAGATTAATCGTCACAGGCAGATCCATTTTACATTTCTCCTAAAATACCGCGGCGTTACTATCCATGTTATCATTCCTTGGGATAGAATGTAATCCCGCAGTTATCTTTTAAAATATCATCATTTTATATTGTTGCAAACGCAACTCTTGTCGCAGTTTGGAGTATATAAGATAAGAAAGAAACACTTGATGGAGGAATGAGCATGTTGAATTACAAACGTTTTCTTATCTTAATTGTTGTGTTTACAGTGATTGGCACGGCTTCCGCACTTGCCGATGATGCTTATCAGTATTATAAAGGCAAAGAGGTGTCCGTAGTATT
>DASWUO010000029.1:0-4042 GCA_036401615.1 Bacilli bacterium
CAACCCAAAGAACGTTCCGCTTGCATTGGTGTACTGAAAAAACCGGAAAGAGGCTATGCTGGCCAAGTTTGCGTTATTTGACGCTGCTTGCGAGATCTTGAGCGTCAATTGGTTCCAACCCGTTACAAGCTGTGTTGAAAGATTGTTCCACACGATCATGCCTGATGCGTTATCTTTCAGCTCTAACACACCTTGATTGGCTCCTGTCAGAAGATTTGCGGCATTATCCACATAAACTTTTATTTTCACTATTCCGTCGGCAGCGTAATTTCTTAAATCTACGGCCGTCCATGAACCTGCGATAACATAGGCGTTGTTTGCGTCCGGTGTGACTACTTTGACGTAGGAAGTTCCTTGAGGCGCACCTGTCGAAACCAGTTGAAGGGTGCCTGTCCCCCAATGGTTGGTAAGGGTTTCAAAAGTGTCAAGCTGTGTCACTGTTGGTTGAATGGGCACTAATTTTCTAAGGCTGTCCAGACCAAAGGTGACTGCTGCAGTTGTATCGATTCTTACATGGATAAACTTGATCTCCGATAGCTTTGTCTCTGTAGTACTTGCTGACTCAGACATATGAAAGATCAGTTCATTCCATCCGGTTACAAGTCCTGATTTTGTCCAGAATGTGGAGTGAATGGGTTCATTCTGCTTGTGCGTCACATCAAGAAATAGCTGCGGGCCCGTCTGCACAAGCTTGCTTGCATCCGAAATATATACCCATAACTTCAATGCTTGGGCATCGGACAAATCAATCGTGCCCGCCAAATTTCCGCACATGATTTTTCCAGACGTTGAGAAATATCCGGTGCCTTCCTTTTGACCTGTGGTTATAAGCGTGGGGGTTACATCGCCCCACCACCCGGAAGTACTGTCAAATGAGAATACTACCGTTTCTTTGTAGGTGGCGGCTGTTGCTGCGGCACTTCCTACCGCTGCGAAGCACACTGCTGCCATAAGCATCATCAAGGCCAATCCAAGAAATCGTTTTAAACTTTTCATTAATCAATCTCCTCTATAAATCGGATTTGTGTTGATCTTTCCTGAAGCGAATAAGCCGTGTTGTACATTCATTGTAAGCGATCCGGCAGGCTTGTTTAATATCAGATATTCATGATTATAGTGTTTTCTTACGAATTTAAAGCGTTTTCATTAAAAAATCCCCTGACATCGAAATGTCAAAGGATTTCCACAGCGATTCACCCTGGCTTTTAATTACGCCAGTTGAGTCCAGTCGAATACGATGAACAACTCCTTCCATGTCCGATTAACCAGAGCTTGGTAAGCATCCTGCGCATCCTGTGGAGAAACTTTACGAATCAAGCCTTCCACCGGGATTTTTCCTTCCTGAAACCATTTAGCTGCTGTGTGAAAGTTAGAAAAGCTGCTGTGGGGATGATACACATCGGTAAACATTGGCAAATCCCATTCCCACCCGCTTCTCAACAGAGCGTATTTGTGAAAGATTTCCCATGAAATATCATGGGCCGTAAGCTCTGTATGCCTCTTCCAAGGCACCCCGACCATAACCACTTCGCCGCTCCTTCGAACGGACCGTAACCCATCGAGCAAGGCTGACTCGCGCCCTGAACATTCCAATACCAACGCAAAGGGATCCGGCTTATCCAACTCATCGGAAACGGACTGGCATACATGGCTGATTCCGGATTCTTTGACCATATGCAGACGCTCTGTATCGGGATCGCATACCGTAACCTCGTAGCCGGCATTCCGGAAGATATGTGCAGCCAAATAACCGACAGGTCCCGCCCCCATCACCAACACCCGATCTCCCGGACGGGCGCTGGTGGTTACCATTGTTGTCATACTGACCCCCATCAGTCGTATGAGCGGTCCTTTCCATGGGTCCAGCCCTTCAGGAAGCGCAACGATCCATTCTTTCTTAATGAGCTGACGGGAACGGTGGCCTCCCATAGAAAAGACCAAGTCGCCCGGTTTCACATTCACAACTTGGTTCCCCGCCTTCAAAACCTTGCTGACGGCGGCATATCCGCTACCTTTGGGAAAAGGAGGTTCACCAAGATAAACAGCAGCCAGCTCTGTTCCGGGACTAATCAAGGAATATAAGGTTTCAGCAACCACTTCATCTGTCCCCGGTTCCGCCATCGGTTCAACCTCCAGCAATTCCGCTTTTGCATAATCTGTAATCATAACTGCATAATTCATGGCTCCACTCCGAATTTTGACATATAGTAGGTCTATTGAACTACAATCTCCCTGCTGCCCAAAGAACTCCCCTTCTCAAGGTTTCGTTCACTTCCGCTGCTGCATACGTTTCTCCGCAATGGCCCAGAAGGGTTTGGTACACGCGAGCCCCCTTGTACTCTGTTGTCCAAGCTAAGGGTTCCTCCTCTCCAGTATCGGAAGAGATGGCGGAGTATAGCACATTTACCGGTTTCGAACCCTCTTGACGGTAATACAATTCATCAGTTACTTGGAATTCTGTTAAACCGCTCGTTATGGGATGACTGTAATCTACCACTTTAACCGTAAAGGTTCCCAGCGGATCATGTCCGCTGCTTCCGTGGTGGTTCCAGACCCTTGGGACGATATTGCGGAATTCAGGCCAATCGGATTCTCCCGCTTCCGGCAACGAGAAATGAAAGCTCCCATTGGAGAAATGAAGGACAACTAATCCGCCGTAGTTATCCAAGAAGGATAGAAGGTTCCTCTTCGAAAGATCGCTTAACCCCATTGAATCCTGCCAATTGCAATAATTCAGCACGATTACATCATAATCTGGCAGATGAGGCTCAGCCAAATCATCAATAGAGAAAGACAAATCCACCGCAATTCCCGAGTCACTCTCCAAAGCCCTCTTGATTTTAGGTGCAGTTTCCTCCCAATGGTGCCATTTGTGAGCTTCGTTTCCGGAGATCACCAATACACGGGTTTGCTCTTCCTCTGCCGGAATGTTGGCGCTCCGCAATGCTTCGTTCACTTGATCGTCCGTATAATGTCTTGATTGAACACCGCCTAGAGGCACCTTAAGACCTGCCGCCCATACTACAGCATTTAAATGAAGCCGACGGAAATCATCATCCTCCCATAGTTTAAAGGCATGTCCTGCGGATGTGCAAAAGGCCCTTCCCCCATCCTTTCTTTCCAGCGCCCAACCCACAATACCCGCTGTTTCCGTGTCTGCATCTTCCAAATGGGGAACCTTCCAAATAGGAATCATTCGTGAATCCGCCGGAGGAAACCGGAGCTTCCAGTATACTTCGTCATGAATCGGTATGGTTTGGGAAACTCCACTGGA
The DNA here is from genome assembly GCA_036401615.1 of Bacilli bacterium. GTDB lineage: Bacteria > Bacillota > Bacilli > Paenibacillales > DASWUO01 > DASWUO01. Next base: position 3,275 of record DASWUO010000029.1, read on the forward strand.
TATGGGGTGTTGCGGGGACATGAGTTCTAGGCTTTCCCCGACACTTATTTTGGAGTACCAGATGTTTTCGCCATTCTCGTCTTCACATTCGAAGTACCCTCCAGCCCAATCCAGAACATACCGTCCTTCCTCCTGGGTAAAAAATGTGGAGAAATGAAGCAGCATCAACCCGCAGCCCCGATTCATCAGCCCTTCCATGAGCTTCATGCGGTCACCCAAAACAAACGGCACATCTTTAAACTTATCCCCGTCTCTCCCATCTGTCATGAAAATAACAAGGTCGGCATCGTGGAATGTTCTTTCATCTTCAGGCCAACCATTGAGGTGGTACTCCGTATGGATCTGGGCCGCAACATTGGAGTTATCCATTAGAACCTTGAACAATCTGGCCGTTTTTTCATATTCGTGCGAACCCGGCCCGTGGCTCGGTTCACCGGCTATAATGACTACTTTTTTCTTCATTGGTCTATAGCCTTCTTCCATTTGGATTCCTCCGATTAAAACATATCCCTTATTGTAAGCGATTTTAAGGATCTGTTTAATATAAGATATTTATGAAAGTATTGTTTTCTTACTAATTAAGTCATGCTTCCAATCCTTCTAACGGAACTGAGATTCGCTATTAAGCGATTTACACTCTTTTTAGCTGCCCGAAGGATCTACACGCCCCTATTTGAGCAAAATCCATTGATAATGTCGCATTTAGCTGAAATAAGATACCGTAGATCCTTGAACCAGCAATTATCAAGTTTTTTCCCGAAATAAGGC
>DASWUO010000030.1:0-6033 GCA_036401615.1 Bacilli bacterium
TCTTCCGCCTTCTGCTGGGTGAAAGTCTCCCCTTGCGGGCACATCAGAATAATACGAGGCCTCGGACCCTTGGATTGAAACAAGTCCTCTACGGCATGAAAGATCGGCTCAGGCTTAAGAACCATCCCGCCTCCACCGCCATAGGCATAATCATCCACTGTATTGTGCTTGTTGTTAGCATAATCACGAAAATTAACGAGATGCAGGCTGACGATTTCTTTATCACGGGCTTTACCCAGAATGCTCGCTTCGAACACGCCGGTAAACATAGCCGGAAATAAGGTGATCACATCGATCTTCACTTAGAGCATACCCTCCATTAACCGGATAACCACCTGTTTTTCGCCAACATTGACATGAATCACAACGTCATCTATAACCGGAATGAGAAGCGGTTTTCCGGCAGTCCTGCTTACAACCCATACATCGTTAGCACCGGTTGCAAGAATCTCCGTCACCGTACCCAAGACCGCTCCCTCTTCCGTATGGACTTGACAACCTATAATTTCATGGAAATAATATTCATCCTGGGGCAATTCCATTAAAAATTCTTCGGAAACTTTAAGGACCAAGCCCTTATATTTCTCTGCTTCATTGATGTCACTAAAACCTTTAAATTTGATGATATACACATTCTTATGGGCACGCGATGATTCCACTTCTAAAAACAGCGGCTTATGTGCGGGGGAAAGCTCCGGTTTCTCCGATTGTTCCGATTTGAATAAAGTCAGCTTGCTCCCTTGCTTGAAACGAGTCTCAGGGAAATCCGTTTGAGATAAAATCTTAAGTTCACCCTTGATTCCATGGGTATTTACGATTTTACCAACCGTATAATACATGGCGGTCATTCTATTTCACTCCTTTCAAGGAGAATCTTTTTGAAAAAGAGGGCTAGGAATGATCCTAACCCCCTACTATACTTTTCCACATATTGCGAGCTTGGTTTATTGCGCCAAATCTATTCTTTCTTGCGTTGCTTTACTGCATTTTTTGCATAATTTCAGTTGTTTTCCTTCCGCGTTGGTGCGGTTGAAAAGCAGTTTGATTCTGGTTGCTTTGCAAACAAGACAAGTCCCTCTGCTTCTTGACGGCAAGTTCCAAAGAACCCGGCCGCGTTTGGATTTAGGCATATTAAACCTTCCTTTCACCTTCAGTTAAGTCCTCTAAGACAGGACAAATTTAAGAACCGATTTCTACAGTTACCCTTTTACTTCCCTTCACTGCAGCGGATGTAACGACGGTTCGAAGCGCTTTGGCAATGCGGCCTTGCTTGCCGATAACCTTGCCTACATCGCTAGGATCGACACTTAGTTTATAAACCAGGCCGTTCTCACTTTCCATCTCAAACACATGCACTTCATCAGGATGATCGACAAGCGCCTTTGCGATTACCGTAATTAACTCTTTCATCGGGGACCCTCCTAATCAACAGATTATTTCTGTTGTTTAAGCTCGTGGAACTTTTTAAGAATACCGGCTTTGCTGAATAAATTGCGGACGGTATCCGATGCTTGAGCACCGTCTTTCAGCCATTTCAGTGCTTTTTCTTCATCTATGCTCACTGCTGCTTTAGTATCAATCGGATTATAAGTCCCAATTTCTTCAATAAAACGTCCGTCTCTTGCTGAACGTGAATCGGATACTACCAAACGGTAAAAAGGAGCTTTGTGTGCACCTATGCGCTTTAAACGAATTCGAACTGCCATTAAAATCACCTCCCTAAAGTTATTTCGACTTAAATTTATAAGATAATAAATTTTGAGAAAAAACTCTCTTCGTAAGCATAAGCTAGTAATAAACTTCGTTAACCAAACGGGAATTTGAAGCCTTTGCCGCCGAGTAAACCTTTAGTGCCCTTATTGCCTTTGCCGCCCTTACCGCCCATCATGGATGAGAACTGTTTCATCATTTTACGCATATCGTCAAATTGTTTAATCAGGCGATTGACATCCTGAATGCTTGTACCGCTGCCGTCCGCGATTCTCTTGCGGCGGCTGGCATTGAGGATTTCGGGCTTTTGCTTCTCTTTGCGGGTCATGGACTTCACAATAGCCTCAACACGGCCTAATTGCTTCTCATCCACTTTCATATCGCCTTTCACTTTGTTCATGCCAGGCATCATTTCCATGATCTGATCAAGCGGGCCCATCTTCTTGACCTGTTCCATCTGATCCAGAAAATCTTCAAAAGTAAATTCGTTGTTGCGCATTTTTCGTTCCATCTCAGCAGCTTTATCTGCATCGATATTCGACTGGGCTTTCTCAATCAGGGATAACATATCCCCCATTCCCAATATACGTGACGCCATCCGTTCAGGATGAAAGGCTTCAAGGGCATCCACCTTTTCCCCGGTAGCTGTAAACTTGATGGGGCAGCCTGTAACAGCTTTAACAGATAAAGCCGCACCTCCTCGGGTGTCCCCGTCCAGCTTGGTTAAGATGACACCTGATAATTCCAGCTGTTTATGAAAGCTCTCGGCTACATTTACTGCATCTTGCCCTGTCATGGCATCAATCACCAGTAAAATCTCATCAGGCTCAACGGCTTTGCGAATTTGCTGCAGTTCCTCCATTAAACCTTCATCTATATGCAACCGTCCGGCTGTATCAATAATCATGTAATCATGACCATTGTCTTTAGCGTGCTGCAATCCGCCTTTGGCGATGCTTACCGGATCGGCTTTATCGCCAAGCGAAAACACCGGCACTTTAATCTGTTCACCCAACACTTGCAGCTGCTTTATTGCTGCAGGACGGTAAATATCTGCGGCTACCAGAAGAGGCCTATGATTTTGTTTTTGCAGAAATTTGGCTAACTTGCCGGAGGTTGTTGTTTTACCGGCACCTTGGAGACCTGCCATCATAATGACGGTTGGAGGTTTATTAGATCTTGCCAGCTTGCTTTGGGACCCACCCATTAAATCGGTTAACTCTTTATTAACAATATTAATAACGACCATGCCGGGAGTAAAACTCTTCAATACTTCTTGTCCTATGGCTTGATCTTTCACCTTCGCAATAAATTCTTTCACTACTTTAAAATTCACATCGGCTTCCAGAAGAGCTAAACGAACTTCACGCATAGCCTCGTTGACATCATCTTCTGAGAGCTTGCCTTTACCCTTTAACTTACCGAATACGTTCTGCAATCGACTGGCTAATCCTTCAAAGGCCATGTAAGCTTACCTCCTAATCTATATGAACTATTTGTTGCAGAAGGCCTTTTACTGCCGAACCCTGTTCACTCGACAAATCTGCCGCGATAAGTTCGATTAAGGCCGCTGTTTCCAATCTTTGTTCATGTTTAGCAAGCAGCTTCAGCTTATGCTCGTATTCCTCAAGCATAAATTCAGAACGCTTGATATGTTCATAAATCGCTTGACGGCTGATTCCAAATTCTGAGGCAATTTCTCCAAGAGAATAATTATCTTGAAAATAGTACTTCATGAAGGTTTTCTGTTTCTCCGTTAATAATGGCTCATAAAAATCAAATAACAAGTTGATTCGGTTCGTCTTCTCTAGTACGTTCTCGTTATTCACAGTGTCCACTCCGTCCGTAAAGGAAAAACACTTTACACCACAACAATACATATCATACTTAATAAAAGCCGGGATGTCAAGTGAAAACACTTGTCAGCTTTAACTAAGTCATTTTGCTTCTTCTGCTATAAATCCGGCAAATAAAGCATGAACAAACAGCTCGGAATCAAACTCCTGAATATCATCGATTTTCTCGCCCAGCCCGACAAACTTTACGGGGATGTTTAATTCCTGACGGATCGCTATAGCAATCCCGCCTTTGGCTGTACCATCAAGCTTGGTTAAGATTAATCCGGTTACCCCTGTTTTATCACCGAACATCTTGGCTTGGCTTAAAGCGTTCTGGCCTGTTGTAGCATCAACTGCCAGCAACACCTCATGGGGAGCCTCCGGGATTTCTCGGGTAATCACACGATATATTTTATTTAACTCTTCCATCAAATTGACTTTGTTCTGCAATCGACCCGCAGTGTCACACAGAAGAATATCAACACCCCTGGTTTTGGCAGCTTTGATAGCATCATACATCACAGCAGCCGGGTCAGATCCTGCCTGTTGTTTAATGACCTCCACGCCCACGCGCTGGCCCCAAACCTCTAACTGTTCAATAGCCCCCGCCCTGAAGGTGTCACCAGCAGCCATCAATACTTTCTTTCCCATCTGTTTATAATGGTAAGCTAACTTACCAATGGAAGTTGTCTTGCCTACGCCGTTAACCCCCACAAATAATATAACTGTAGGACCCTCTGCAGCCATATGCACAGACGTATCTTGTTCTGACTGCATCAACTCAACCAATTTCTCTAATAAAACCGGCTGTAAATCAGCGGGCTCTTCAATTTTACGAGACCTCACTGCTGATCGCAAATCATCAATTAAACCAATAGCCGTATTAACTCCCACATCGGCCCCTATTAAAATTTCTTCGAGTTCCTCGTAAAATTGTTCATCTATTTTTTTGCGTTGATGGAATAAATCATCTACCTTTTCTACAAACGCCGTTCTTGTCTTCGTGAGTCCTTCTTTAAATTTATGGGTAACCTCTTCGGTTTTGGTGGAGATGCTTTCCTTAAGCTTCTTGAAAAAGTTCATTCTAATTCTCCCTTCTATATAATTCAGCGATAAAAATCGCCGAACTAACATCATGCCGATTCAAGCGCGTCGTCTTCATCAAGGCGCACAGAGACGAGCTTCGAGACGCCGCCTTCTTCCATGGTGATGCCATAGAGAACATCGGCTTCGTGCATGGTTCCTTTCCGGTGGGTGACAACGATGAATTGGGTCTCCATGGAGAACTCCCGTAAATATTCGGCAAAACGCGTTACATTAGATTCGTCCAATGCTGCTTCCACTTCATCCAATACGCAGAAGGGAACCGGTTTAATATGCAGAATGGCAAATAATAAAGCTATGGCCGTTAAAGCTCTCTCTCCACCCGACAGCAGCTGCAGATTTTGCAATTTCTTTCCTGGCGGTTGAGCTACGATTTCAATCCCTGTTTCCAATATGCGCTCAGGATCTGCCAAGATTAAATCAGCCCTGCCGCCATTAAACAACTTACTGAACACCCTGACAAATTGCTCCCGGATCGCTTCGAAGGTTTTGCTGAATTTTTTGGACATTTCCTCATCCATCTCGCGAATGACATGGTAAAGGGTTGTTTTGGCTTCAATTAAATCTTCTTTCTGCTTGCTTAGAAAATAGAATCGTTCACTAACCCGTGCATATTCCTCAATCGCCCCAAGATTTACATCACCGAGCAAAGCCATTTGCTTCTTTAATTCGCGAACGATATTTTGGGTCTCCGGAATGTCCTCAGGAATAGCATAGCGCTGCTTAGCTAATTCAAAACTTAACTCATAATCCTCCGCTAATTTTTTCAGTAAATTGTCCAATTCCACGTCTTGACGGTTGGACTTCACTTCAGTTTGATGTAATTTCTCCTCCACCCGTTTTAAACCGATCCGGTGTTCCCGGGTTTCATTCTCCTCAAGCTCAAGCTTCTTCAACCATTCCGCTCTCTCAGCCCGGGTAAATTCAATTCGTTCGGTGCACTCCAGTTTCTTGATATGATTATGGTTCAGGCTCTCCAACTGCTTCATACTCTCTAACTCATTGGTTTGCAAATCCTGATCCAATTGCTGCAGCATAAGCCTATTGGACTCCAGTTCTTGGACAGCAACCTCCAAATCCGCATCAAATCTGAGCAGCTGCTCCTGCAAAAACTGCTTCTCCTGGAATGTGCCGGCAACCTTAACCTTGAGATCCGTCATCTGTCCCTGCAGTTCTTCCTTTGCGGATTCGTTAGCTTTTCTGGTAATTTCCGCTTCCCGAATCTGTTGCTGAAGCTGGACTTCTTCCTCTTGATAAACAAGTAAAGCTTCTTGAATGGCTGCTTTCTTCAGCTTATACTCTTCTTGTTCATCTCCTTGAGCATCAATGTCTTGCAAATAAAGAGCCAGCTGGGCCTCTATGTTTCTCGCTTCCACTTCAA
>DASWUO010000031.1:0-8489 GCA_036401615.1 Bacilli bacterium
TAGTATTACGGGCAGTACTGCGATGAGTGAACCAGCGAACACAATACCCCACTGGGTTGTATATTGCCCCTGAAAGTTCGCAAGCGCGATTGGCAGCGTGCGTTTCAGCGGGTCATTGATGATGGTCAAGGCCCATGGGAACTCTTCCCAGATAGCAAGCATATTAAAGATTGTGGCAGGTACGAAAGCAGGCTTGGACAAAGGCAGGATAATCGATAAAAACAATTTCAAAGAGCTCCCCCCATCGATCGAAACGGATTCGTCAATATCTCTCGTAATGGTGTCGAAGAAACCTTTTAACAAGAAGGTAGTAAACGGAATGCCGCTTGCGGCGTAGATGGTAATTAATCCCCAGTAGGAATCGAATAATCCCAAGTTTTTAATCAGGATAAATTGCGGAATAATGAGCGTTAAAGCGGGAATCACCAACGTTCCCATCAGGATCGAAAAAGTTAATTTTTTACCAATAAAATGAAACCTTGAATAGCCAAAAGCCATCATTGACGAGAAGCAGAAAACCAAGATAAAGCTTGTTGCCGTCACAAATATACTGTTCCATAAATAAACGGAAAAGTTCTGGCTGGTCCAGGCTTGCACAAAGTTCGAAAACGTAGGCTGCGATGGAAACATCTTTGGTGGATATTCGAATAGAAAGGTTGCAGGCTGCAGTGCTGTCATCAACATAAAAAACAACGGGTATACCGAGATGACGGCTCCTGCCGTTAGGGCGGTGATAAGTAATATTTTTTTAACTATAGACATAATCATTTACTCCCTTCTCTAATCTTGTTTGTTCAGCTTGAACTGCAATAAAGTGAGAAGGGCTATCAGGACAGCAAAAACATAAGAAAGTGCCGAAGCGTAGCCTAGATCATACTCTGTGAACGCTTTTTGATACATCCAAGTCAACATAACCTCGGTCTGATGGAAAGGTCCGCCCTTCGTAATTAAAAAAACTGAGGTAAACACGTTAAATGCCCCTATGATCAGCATGATCTGGATGAACAGCGTAGTGCTGCGAAGGCAAGGAAGAGTGATATACCAAATTCTCTGCCAGCTGCTGCTGCCGTCGAGATCGGCTGATTCGTACAGTTCCTTGGGCACGTTCTGCAACGCCGCCAAGTAAATGACCATTGCCCAGCCCACACCTTTCCAGACCCCAAGCAAGCTGACGACCCAAATGGCCTTTACCGGTTCACTCAACCAACTAATTGGAGCATCTGTCAAATGGATTACATCACTAATGAAGTAATTCAACAACCCTTGATCCGTAAAAATAAATTTAAAAATAAGGGAAGCTACGACCCAAGAAGTAACCACCGGCAAAAAATACAGCGTTCGAAACAACTTGGACCAGCCCATAGATCGATTTAAAGCATACGCCGCAGCAAAGCCGAGGATCATCTGTCCTGGAACGGAAATAATACCATAGATTATGATGTTCTTAAGGGAAATCCAAAACACCAGATCATGAAATACCCGACTGTAATTTTCTAAGCCAACAAAGACGGCCTGATTCAGATTGGACAGTTTAAAATCATAAAAGCTATATAGTAGATTGCGGAGCAACGGATACACCAGGAACAAAGAAAAGAATAAAAATCCCGGCATGATAAACATGTATCCATCCCATTTTTTCTGTCGCACGATTGCCCCTCCTTTAATAAAACAAGACACCTGACCAGGTGGCGCAGGTGTCCTGTCGAGTAAGTTCTGTTATTGTTGTAGAAGAGCGTCAATTTTATCTGCAGCTGCATCCAATTCAGTTTGGACGTCTCGATCCGTTAAGAAAATGGCGGACATCGAATCGCTGATCACCGTATCAATTTGCGGCCACTGTGGAATCGGAGGGCGGGCTTTGGAAGTTTTCAACTGCTCCAGGAACGGAGCAAAGTATTCAATGGCTTTAATATCCGCATGGTCGATTGCTTTTAAATTAACAGGAATTTGTCCGACTTTGCCCATCTCCACCTGAGCATACTCTGAAGTCATGAACTTCACAAATTCCCATGATTCTTGTTTGTGCTCTTTACTGAAAATCCCGATATCCTCACCGCCCAATACTTGAATGGAACCTGTAGATCCTTGAGGGAATGGTGCTGTCATTGTTTTGAAATCGGGAAACTGGGATTGGAATTGGGCGAACGCCCATGGTCCCTCTGCCATCATGGCATATGTGCCATTCGCGTGACCCTCTGTTACTGGAGTATTCCCTTGTTTAAAGCCGCTAAGCCCACCCTTTTTGAATTCATCGCGCAATTTCGTAATAATGCTTACTGCTGCCGGGGAATTAATGAAACCTTTAGCCGTATCGAATTTTGGAGAGAGTACATCCGCTCCATTGCTCCATAACCAAGGCAGTATGTTCCATCCCTGCAGAGCCGGTTCGCCGAATCCCCAAGCTTCAGGGTTTGCAGATTTCAACTTACCAAGTGTGTTGAAGAATTCCTCTGTTGTTGCTGGTGCTGCTGTCAGACCCGCTTTATCAAACAATTCCTTGTTCCAGAACAAAACTTTCGTATTCGTATTCAAGGGTAATCCGTAGTAGTGATCGCCTACTCTCGCTGTGGAAGTCGGTCCCGTTAAGAAGCCGCTGGACACTTCCTTGAAATCTTGGAACTCTTCATCCAATGAGATGAGCAGACTACTCTTTTGGAACTCAGGCACCCAAATAATATCCAGACGGGCTACGTCAGGCAATTCTCCTGCGCTTCCGCCAATTTGAATCTTCTTATGCAGCTGATCCCATGGGAATGCCACCGCTTTCACTTTAATGCCGGGATGGTCGGCCTCGAACTTCGGAATAAGCACCTCGTTCAATGTCTTTTCTTCCGGTGAAGCTGCGCTGTAATGATGCCAGAATGTAAGCTCCGTTTCTTTAGTTGGGGTTGCTTGTTCAGTAGACGTATTGGAAGAAGCGTTATTTGCTGGGTTTTCGTTATTTGCCTTGTTGCTGCAGCCTGCCAGTACCACGATGATCAACATAATAAGTAAAGAGGATTTCCATCCCAATAGTAAGTTTATTTTCATTTAGATCTTCTCCTTAAAAGGTATAGTTTAGGAATAATTTAAATTGTTTAGTAGACAGCAAGCGTTCCAGCCCTTTATCCATGGGGAATTTCACTTCATGTAAATTTGCGGAATCAAGGCCGAAGTGAGAGAGTGCTTGGGTCAACTCTTGATCTTCATTAGAGAAATTAAGTAAAATGAAAGCCTCTTTGGAACCGTATTTTCTTTTAACGACATAGAGTTCTTCCACAGCGGCATATTGAAGCTCCAGATAGCCGTGCTGCAGCACCTCTTCTGTCGCTTTTAGTTGATTCCATTGGCGAACGAAGTTCCACAGCGGTTGTTGTGTATAGTCCGTGTCCCACCTCATGCATGCTCGACAGCCCGGGTCGTTCTCGCCTAGAAACCCTAACTCATCCCCGTAATATACGACAGGGTTTCCCGGTATCATATATTGCAGAGCCATCAGCAGTATTAGGCGATCTATGCGATTGCCGCAGAGACTCAGAATCCGTTCAGTGTCGTGACTTCCCAGCAAATTAAACATTTGGTTTAATTCTGCGGCCGAATACCGATTTGCATATCTTACTAAGAGGGCGTGAAATTGATCGATTGTAATGGACTTATTCAGTACGTAATCAATCAAGATGGAACGCAGATCGTAGTTCATGACACTGTCCGTGCCGCCGGACATCATCAATCGCTTGGCATCGTGCCAAATTTCTGAGATAATAAAGATGTCTTTGTTCATTTTCTTCACATGGGAGTTCAGTTCCCGCAAGAAACTGACTTCCACCTCATCTGCGACGTCGATTCTCCACCCGTCAATGTCCGCTTCTTTCTGCCAAAAAGAAACGATGTCAAAGACGAATTGCTTCACTTGGGGATTCGACGTTTTCAGTTTAGGCATCCACTGGTAATACCAAACGGAATCGTACTTAGAATCACTTAGCGAAACGGGAAACTCGTGAACATAGAACCAGTCGCGGTATGGCGATTCCTCTCCATGACGGACCACATCCTGAAAGCAGGGGTGGTCGTACCCGCAATGGTTAATGACGAGGTCGAGGACGACTTTCATTCCTAATTGATGACAACGCTCTGTCAACAGCTTAAGATCTTGTAGCGTGCCGAACTGCGGATCAATCGCGAAGTAATCTAGTGTATCGTACTTATGATTCGACTTCGCTTTAAAGATTGGATTTAAGTACAAAGCATTGATTCCCAACTCTTTCAAATAATCGACTTTTTGAAGAATGCCCTGCAAGTCGCCCCCCATTGTGTTGTCACGCGTTGGCGGCGTTCCCCATGGCATGGTATCCGAAGGATCGTTCATAGCATCTCCGTTGTAGAACCGCTCCGGAAAAATCTGATACCATACCCGATCCCTAATCCATTCCGGTATATGAACTGTGTCACGGTCCCCTCCGTATGGAAACTCGAACGCTCCTTTGACGGGGTTTTCTTCTATTTCGTGCAAACCGTCAGCATTCAGCCATAGCACACGCCCTCCCATTGTAAATTTGAATGTATACTGAAGGTATCGAACGCGAGGTTCCATACTCATCCAGACAATCCGATAATAGGCGTATTCATCCGACTCAGCCCAGCAGAACATTTCAATCTGTTCTATACCAGCCGTCTGACGCCTAGCTTTGTTCCAAGCGATGAGTTTCACTTCGTGTGCCACTCTCGGAAGTTTCAAACGTATATCTAATTCCTTCAAAGAAGTCAGCGTAATATCAGTTGCAGGTTCGTGATAATAATTCGTTATCATGTCATCTTTCCTTCAAAATTAGTATCAAGTAGTCTTTGTCATAATGGTAGGAATCTGAACAAAATTCGGGATATCCGCTTCTTGATAAATCATTGAAAAAAGAAGCAAAGCTGCCTGTTCTCCCATTTTTTCCAAATCGATTGAGATGTAATGAACCGGTGTTTTCAAATATTGAAATAACGGATTATCGTCAAACGTGGCCAGAGCTGCCCTATTCAGTGAAACTTCCGCCTTAGCATCGTCCAATAGGCCGAAGAGCTGATCATGTGTACAGCAAATGACCGCTTCAGGTGCGTGAGCGTAGAGATCTTCCATTTCCGTGGCTACAAATGCAGGCAATCCCGATTTGTTCATCATGCGGGTATACCCCTTGATGCGGTCTGCGATAAATTTATCCCGCTTCACCGCTTCTTGATCTGCGTAGATTCCAATTCGGCGATGTCCCAGTTCAATTAATCGCTCTGTAAGTACTGTCGCGGCCTGCTGATTATCTACATCCACCCAACGGACACTGCGAAGCTCAAATTCCTTTTCCCCAAGAATCACGAATGGCATTCGATGCTTCTCAAGAAGTTCGTAGTTAGCTTCATTGCACAGGGAACTTGGTAGAATAATTCCGTCTACCCGATGCTCACTTACCACTCGCTCAAACATGGACTTGCCCTGTTCTCTGGCATGATGGCTCATCATTAGAAACAAATAATCGTTCCTATAAATGACATTCTCGATCCCCTGCAGGACTTTGTAAAAGAACAGGTTCGCAAACGCACGTTTATCCGTATAATCGTGGCAAAACCCGACCGTAAAAGTCTTGTTAAACGCAAGTCCCCGAGCCATTGAATTCGGTACGTAATTGTATTCCTTAATAAGCTGTTCGACCTTTTCCCTGGTTTTCCTTGAAATTGTAGTATTTCCATTTAGAACACGGGAAACGGTCGCTTTGTTCACCCCCGCAATTTCAGCTATTTGCTGAATGGTTAATTTATTGTTCATGAAACAAGGCCCCTTCAAAATCAACTTTACGCAACCGGTTGCATAATTCATTATATTCCATACTTTATTTTTTTACAATATGTTTTTTTAGATTGTTTTTTTAGATTACTGATACGACTAGAAATAACTAATGATATAGTTTGAAAAGTTTGGTATAATAAAACGTGAGGCGGTATCCTTGAAAGAATCGCACTCAAATAGTTTCTTTAACTTATGGCTTCTACTCCCTGAAACCTATACATTATGTTGGATTCTGCTCTGAGCCGAAAGGACCGAGACAGAAGGATCATATGGCACGATTCTTTTGTATTCTTGGTTCCTTTTAGCCTGTTGCTAAAAGGTTTTTTGACGTCTGGCCCAAGAAAAGTTTGAGGTGAAGAAGATGAAATTAAATAAGGCCATAACCATTAACAGCTTGAAGAAGATGAAATCGGAAGGAACACCCATCGCCGTAATTACCGCTTATGATTATCCTTCTGCGAAGCTTGCGGAAGAAGCAGGGGCGGACGTTATTCTGGTAGGGGATTCTTTAGGCAATGTGGTCTTGGGTTATGAATCAACCATTCCCGTGACGATCGAAGATATGATCTACCATACAAGAGCTGTCACACGGGCTGTTACGACAAGTTTTGTGCTTACCGATATGCCATTCCTAACCTACCACGGCAGTGTTGATGAAACCTTGCGCAACGCCGGGAGAATTATGCAGGAGGGTTTGGCTAAAGCGGTCAAGATGGAAGGCGGACATGAAATCAAGGCATCGGTTGAAGCTTGTATAAGAGCGGGTATTCCTGTTATGGGTCATTTGGGGCTTACCCCGCAGTCGGTTCACCAACTTGGAGGTTATATCGTTCAGGGCAAAAGCTCGGCAAAAGCCCAAAGGCTAATAGACGATGCCAAATACTTGGAACAAGCCGGTGCTTTTGCTATCGTACTGGAGCTTATACCGGAGGAGTTGGCCAGTTTAATTACAGAACAAGTGGATATTCCAACGATTGGCATTGGAGCAGGAAGAGGATGTGATGGCCAAGTGCTGGTCTATCATGATATATTACAATACCCTTCAACAAATCATAAGAAATTTGTTAAAGCTTATGCCAACATTGGGGAACAAATACTCAAAGGTATCGAATCCTATGTGCGGGATGTAAAAAGCCGCAACTTTCCGGAAGAGAGCCACAGTTTTGTTATGAAAGACGAGATCCTAAATGAATTATATGGAAATCACATTAAAATATTAGATCCCAAGGAGTGACTTTCCAACATGGAGGTTATTCAGGCTATAGACGAATTAAGACGCAAGCTGCAACCGTATCGATTGTTACCTGTTGCTGATTTGGACAGAGGAATGGTCGGGTTTGTCCCTACAATGGGATATCTTCATAAAGGGCATATTAGTTTAATCGAGGCGGCAAAAAAACAATGCAGAGTAGTGGTGTTGAGTATTTTTGTCAATCCGCTGCAATTTGGACCCAATGAAGACTTTGCTAAATATCCAAGAAACCAACAGCAGGACTTAGCTTTGGCCTTAAAGGCTGGTGTAGATTTTGTATTTTTGCCCGAGGTTAGCGAAATTTATCCCTATTATCCGTTGAATTCCATGATTAAAGTATCCCAAATCACTTCGCATCTTTGCGGTGCATCACGACCCGGTCATTTTGACGGGGTAGCCACTGTAGTTCTGAAGCTGTTTAATATCGTCCAGCCGGATTACGCCTACTTTGGTTTAAAAGACGCCCAACAAATAGGCGTCGTGGAGCAAATTGTGCAAGACTTTAATATGACAACCCAAATTATTACATGTCCCATTATTCGAGAGCGTGACGGTTTGGCTATGAGTTCTCGAAATGTTTATTTAAGCCTGGCAGAGAGGGAACAAGCCGTTATCTTAAACACCGTTCTCAAGCAATCAAAGGCGTGGGTCAACGAAAATGGAATGACCTATGGTAAACTTCAGCAAAGGATTATAGAATCCATTACAGATACGCCGTTAGCGAGGATCGATTATGTTGAGATCTTATCTTACCCGGCCTTCGAAGCTGTTGCTCAAACAGCTCTGGCAAGTGAATCCCAATTAAGCATTATTATTGCTGTAGCAGTGAAGTTTGGCACTACCCGATTAATTGATAATTGTATCCTTTCCCCTGGAGGAGGAGAAATGTATGTTTAGGACCATGATGAAATCGAAAATTCACAGAGCTACAGTAACAGAAGCTAATCTGAACTATGTGGGAAGCATCACCATTGATGAAGATTTAATGGAGACGGCGGATTTACTCCATAATGAAAAAGTACAAATTGTAGATAATAATAATGGAGCCCGTTTCGAGACCTATGTGATTGCAGGGGCCCGCGGCACCGGCGTGATGTGTCTAAACGGCGCTGCCGCTCGTCTGGTCCAGCCTGGGGATACGGTCATCGTGATCTCCTATGCCATGATGACCAATGAACAAGCCAAAATTCACCAACCCACCGTTGTTGTAGTAGATGCTAACAATAAAGTTATTAACACTATTAAGGAATTACATTCCACAACATTATAATCAATGGATTGTAGTATGAAATGCACGCCCTTAACAAAGAATGAGGTTACTCAAACTTCAAGGCGGGTGTAGTTATGTTCAAACATTTATTTGCCACAATGAATGAAGCTTTGGACGTCATTATCGAACATTATCCGACAGCAGCCGATTCGAAAAAAAAGGATTTA